>JALZVW010000055.1 GCA_023301745.1 Arenicella sp.
CAAGAGTTAGATGCGGCTCGCGCGGCCGGCAACACAGCGGCGGCCGAAGAAGTGCAATCGAAGATCGACAACTACGAAACCCATGTTGTGCCAATTATTGCCGATATCGATGCAGGCTTTGGCAACGAAGAAGCCACATACTTGCTTGCAAAACAGATGATTGAGGCCGGTGCATGCGCGCTTCAGATTGAAAATCAAGTATCCGATGAAAAACAATGTGGCCACCAAGACGGTAAAGTGACCGTACCCCACGCTGATTTTCTAGCGAAAATTAATGCTTGTCGCTATGCATTCTTAGAGCTTGGTGTAGACAACGGCGTAATCGTTGCTCGTACCGACTCGCTGGGTGCTGGCCTGACCAAGCAAATCGCGGTAACCAACGAACCTGGCGACTTGGGCGATCAGTACAACGCATTCTTAGACTGTGAAGAGTTGACCCCAGCTCAAATGAAAAACGGCGATGTTGTTATACATCGTGATGGCAGCTTAGTTCGCCCGAAACGTTTAGCCAGTGGCTTATTCCAGTTCAAAGAAGGCACTGGCGAAGACCGCTGTGTGCTTGATAGCATTACCAGCTTACAAAACGGCGCAGATCTTATCTGGATTGAAACTGAAAAGCCTCACGTCGGTCAAATCGGCGGTATGGTGAATCGGATCAGAGAAGTTGTTCCTAACGCAAAGCTGGTATACAACAACTCACCTTCTTTCAACTGGACTTTGTCTTTCCGTCAACAAGCTTATGACCTAATGGTTGACGCTAAAGAAGACGTTAGCGCTTACAACCGTGATGAGCTCATGGATGTTAAATATGACGGTACTGAGCTTGCTGATCGAGCAGACGCAATGATTCAAAGCTTTCAAGCCGATGGCGCTCGTGAAGCCGGCATTTTCCATCACTTGATTACACTCCCGACTTACCACACCGCAGCGCTTTCTACTGACAATCTAGCAAAAGGTTACTTCGGTGAAGAAGGTATGCTGGCTTATGTGAAAGGTGTTCAGCGTAAAGAGATCCGTCAAGGCCTTGCCTGCGTTAAACATCAAGACATGGCTGGTTCAAACATGGGCGATGATCACAAAGAATACTTCTCTGGTGATGCGGCTCTAAAAGCATCTGGTGAAGACAACACAATGAATCAGTTTGGCTAAATACGGTCGATTATGAACAGTCAACTATGAAGTTGATAAAAAGAAGTTGATAAAAAAGGCGGTCATTGACCGCCTTTTTTATAGAGGTTTAGCGCTGAAATAGGATGAAAATCTCTACTTTTATTACCAATAGCCATTGGCCAGCTTATTACGATCGATTACCTGACTGATCGAGCACGAGGCCTTAAAAAGAAGTCGTTTACGGTTCTTCTGTTTGATTTTTGGGTGCAATACCAAGGCCGATCGTGCCTGGGCCGCAGTTGATACTTGCCGACAGACTCATCACACCAACCAGCAACTTTACTTTGGCTTTTTCGGCGTCTTTCTTTAGCGCTTGATACTCAGTGAATTGATCCAAGTCTTCAGGACTCCCGGCGATCGTGATATTAAGTGCATCAAAATAAAGTCCATCTCTGAGGCGTTTTCTCGCATAGCTAAACAGTTTGTTGGCTGACTTTCGATAGCTAGTATTCAAACCGACCACCGTGAGCGCTTCGTTGTGATTCAACGCAATCGGAGAGAGCCCCACAAGTTTTCCAACCACAGCTACCGGAAGAGCCATGGTTTTGACTCCTCTTAATTTCGCGCGGTGACGAGCATAGGCCATGTCTTTAATGACCAAATAACCTCTCGCGGCCCTTTTGAACTTACCGATCTGAACTTTATACTGGGTATAATCCATGCCTCGAGAAAGTACGAAATCAGCATAGATCGCCAATAAGCCCTGGCCGGCCACCGTGGTTCCAGAGCTTAAGTAGGTCATTCTAAATGGGTGATCAATGCCTAAGCCTTCTCTAATGACACGCGCCTCTTTTGATAAGTTATTGGCAACGGCCGACAAGTTATCGTAAATGGGGCTGACGGTCTGGGCGATAGTTTGACAAATCGCGACATCGTATTTTGGAACAATTTCATCCAAAATAAAATTGCTGATGAGCTCCGAATCTGGAGAAATAACATCAATATCTGCGCCAATTGACACATCGCCACTCTTGTAGATATCAATTAGCTGCGCTTGATCAACGATATCTGGAAACACCTTGTCGTCAATACGTATGGTGATTGGCAGTATATTGATTGGCCGACTTTTCAAGACAAATTCAGGCAGCGCAGCGCTAGAATCTAGAACTAATGTGTATTTCATAATGTTAAACCCGAGTAACCCATATACTAAAAATAAAGAAACCCAAGAAGCCTCAAGTGCAGAGCGTCAACAATATATTAATTGCCAACATCATGTCGAGGCCCCTGGTGTGACTGAAGTGCGACTCATATTAAGTGTATTCTTAGCGACCCAAACGTTCTGAGTGACGGTATTTCAAGTCGCTGTAGGCTGTAAAACTAGCGGTTAATAACCCGCCGCATGACCATCTTTACGACTCTCGGTCGCGCCCCAGTAAACACCATTGTCAGCACGTTGGATCGCCTGATACCCTCCGTAGGGGCCATTCGCAAACTGAATTCTATGCCCCATTCGCATTAGTTGGCGAATGGTGTCATAAGAAAAGCCCGTTTCCAAATTCAAAATACCGCCATCGGTCATGGTTTCGCCCGTAGGTTGGGACGAGCCCGTGTGGTGAATACGTGGTGCATCACCAGCGGCTTGCACGTCCATGCCGAAGTCGATCATGTTGATCACTATTTGAGCATGGCCCTGAGGCTGCATCGCGCCACCCATTAAGCCAAAACTCATCCATGGCTTTTTATCTTTAGTAATAAACGCTGGAATAATAGTTTGAAACGGTCGCTTACCACCTTCGAACACATTGAAATGGCCCTCTTCTAGACTGAATAACTCACCGCGATCCTGCAGTATAAAACCAAGTCCAGGAGGGGCCATACCCGACCCCATGCCGCGGAAGTTACTCTGAATAAGAGACACCATATTGCCTTCTGAGTCGGCCGTTGTAAGGTAAATGGTGTCGCCCTTCTCTAGCTTGACGTCTCCCGGGGCAAACTCTCGACCGGCCCTGGAGGGGTCAACTAACTTGGCACGTTTCTTAGCGTAGCTTTTAGAGATTAGTTCTTTGACGGGCAGTTTATTAAAATCAGAATCAGCGTAAAACTTCGCGCGATCTTCAAATGCGATTTTTTTAGCTTCAGTGAAAAGGTGTACGTATTCAGGTGAATCCAACTGCATTGACCCGACATCGAATTGTTCAACGATATTTAAAATTTGCAACGCCGCAATGCCTTGACTATTAGGTGGCAATTCCCATACATCGTAACCACGGTAATTGGTACTCACCGGTTCTACCCATTTACTCGTATGACTAGCGAGGTCTTCATAACTAAGAAAGCCACCATTGGCCTGTATAAAGCTGGCTATCTTTTTCGCTGTTTCGCCTTTATAGAATTCGTCACGACCGCCTTTAGCAAGCGCCTTTAAGGTGTCTGCTAAATTTTGATTCTTCCATATTTCACCATGAGCCGGCGCCTTGCCGTTGATAGTGAACTGCTCTTTAAAGCCAGGCCATTTACTTAACAATGGCACCGAGCGATTCCAATAATAGGCGATTAGTTGTGATACGGGAAAGCCATTCTCGGCGTAATGAATCGCTGGCGCGAGATTATCGGCCATGTCTAACTTGCCAAAACGATCGTGTAGCATGTACCAGCCATCGACGGCGCCAGGCACCGAAACAGGCAGCGGTCCGTGAGAAGGAATTTTGCTATGCCCGTTGTCAATAAACCATTCTCGAGTTAACGATTTTGGTGAGCGCCCTGATGAATTTAGGCCGTATAGACTCTTGGTTTTGGCATCCCAAACAATGGCGTACAAGTCACCACCGATTCCGTTGCCTGTCGGTTCTACTAAGCCTAAAAGAGCGTTGGCAGCAATAGCCGCATCAATCGCATTACCGCCTTTTTGCATGATATCTAAGGCGGCTTGTGTTGCCAGTGGCTGCGAGGTTGCCGCCATTGCTTGCGTGGCTAATACAGGCGAACGTAAAGCGAATGTTTCGCCGGTAACGCGGTCGGCCGCATTTAGCGACGTTGTAATAAGAAAGCTGATGCAAACTAGTAAGAGCCTATTAGTCATTATTCTTCTCTTTTGTAAGGTTTGGTTAGTTGACTGAACTATTCAAGCGCTATGTATCAAATCATAAGTGTCAATTCGCATATTAACAAGCGAACGATGAAGAGCTTGCCGTCATTTTTTCACTGATGAATAAAGTTAACACTGCATCTTGCTATCGCTTAGCTTCGGGAGACATGCCCATTTTTTTACTTATAATTTCAAGCATGACTTCGTCGGCCCCACCGCCAATCGAGCCTAAGCGACTGTCACGATACGCCTGAGCTACCGGGTTATCCCACATAAAACCCATGCCACCAAAATACTGCAAGCAGGCATCCGTCACCTTGCGCGACAAACGCCCACTTACTAATTTGGCCATCGACGCCTTGGTACTCACATCAATTCCATTTATATATTCTTGAGTCGCGTTATAGACCAAGGCACGTAACATTTCGACCTCAGTTTGCAGCTCAGCCAAGGTAAAACGAACTACTTGGTTATCAAGAATCGATTGGCCGAACGCCCTGCGCTCTCGGGCATAGTCAATGGTTTGCTGTATACAGCGCTCTAACATTTTCAAATTAGTCGCCGCGGCATACAAACGCTCTTCTTGAAATTGCTCCATCTGATACATAAAACCCATGCCTTCGAGGCCAATACGATTTGATTGCGGCACTCGTACATTGTCTAGAAACACCTGTGCGGTATCGGACGCCCGCATACCGAGTTTATTGAGCTTGTCGGAAAATGTAACGCCAGGTGTATTCGTTGGAATGATGATTAATGACTTATTTTTATGCTTCGCGCCATCACTGGTATTCGCCAATAGACAAAGCACGTCGGCTTGTGTTGCATTCGTGATCCACATCTTTGTGCCGTTAATCAGATAGTCATCGCCATCTTTTCGAGCCTCAGTTTTAATGTTTGCCACATCAGATCCTGCGCTTGGCTCACTGACCGCTATCGACATCACTGAATCGCCCGTTATGGCTGGCCTTAAAAACTCTTCTCTCAACCAGTCGCTTCCGTGCTTCGCCAACGCTGGCGTCGCCATGTCGGATTGAACGCCAATGCCCATCGATACGCCGGCGCTTTCAATGGTACCTAACTCTTCGGTGAATGCCATCTGATAGCTATAATCGAGCCCCATACCTCCGAACTTAGTCGGCTTGTTTATCCCTAGAAGACCGAGTTTTCCAAGCTTTTGAAAGACTTCGCGCGCAGGAAAAATACCGTCTTCTTCCCATCGATTGCAATAGGGGTTAATTTCACTTTGAATAACCTTATTGGCCGTCGCAGCGATGGCTTTGTGTTCTTCTGTATAAAGCATTATTGGTGTCCTGGGTGATTGCTTCGCCGAGTTAATTAGCGTCGAAATTAATCGATTCATCTTGACCTAGCGATACCGATTTTATAAATGCTGGGCGTTGCATTAAGCCGTCTAGATATCGGCTAACTTGAGGAGAATAATCAACTGATAAGCCTTGTATCTCCCCCAAAAATAAAGCGTAACCGACCGCGATATCAGCGATTGTAAATCGACCATCACATAAAAATAACTTGCCCTCGATATGTGAGTCTAAACGCCGAAGCCGAGCCAAAAACCATTTGCGATAATCGTCAGCTACTTGCGGTTGTTGCCGTTGGCTCGGTTCGAGTTTTGTATATCGCAGAAAGATCGTTTGAGGGAACGTCAGTGTCGCATCGGCGTGGTGAAGCCAATTTAGGTAGTCGGCGTACTCTGGATGGTCTACGGCAATAACCAAGTCACTCTTGTGATAGCGGTCGGCCAAATATTGGCAGATCGCAGCCGACTCGGTCATAGTGATACCACCGTCTCGAAAGAAAGGCACGGTCCCTAGTACATTTTCGCCCAGAAACTCTTTTTTGAAAAAGCGTGGTGGGAATGGCAAGACTTCCAATTCATAGACCAGTTGCATTTCCTCTAGCGCCCACAATGGGCGCAAGGATCGCGCGTTATGACAATGCCAAAGCTTCATATCAATAAGTCTATTTGACGTGTCCAAAGGCCACGTATTATTAGTGTTAACGCAAACGTCATACGCAGCGCAGCTTGCTTGGGTCGAGTCCCAACAGAGACTCGCTTAATCGCAGAGGCCTAGGAACTACTTTTTAGGTGGCCGAGGAATGAGCAGTGACGTGCTCGCAAGGTACGTTTGATAAGCGGGGTCTTCCCCCCAACGCTCTTTAGATTTTTTCGCCAACAATGGGATGCCACTAATTCTAGTTAGTAATAAAAAGACAAACACGGGAGAAATCAAGGTAAGCCATTGAAAGCCGCTTAGTATCGGCACCGCTAATACCGCCATACCAAACCAAAGCGTGATCTCACCAAAATAATTGGGGTGGCGTGACCATGACCAAAGGCCGGTGTTAATAAATTTACCCTTGTTATCCGGGTTTGCGCGAAACTCACGCTTTTGCGCATCGGCGATTATTTCAACAACAAAGCCGGCTAGCCAAATCAAAATGCCGAGTATTCCAACCATACCAATAGCTTGATTATTTCCATCAGTGATAATGACTAAAGCGCAAGCCGCTGTCACCAATACCCAAAGCCCTTGTATGGTCCAAGCGATAAAGAAGCGACTGGGGTTAATTTTGATTTCGTCAAAACGGTTATCGTGACCATCTTGATTAATACGAATGAATAAAAAGGTACCCAAGCGGACCGCCCACACCGCAACCATGACCGCGGCGAGCTTTGCACGAGTACTCAACTCCGGTGTGAGAATAAGCGCAAGGCCGATCACAGTCAGGTAGGTCAAACTGCCGACCGCATCGTAAAATTTCTCGGTTTGCGCCACACTTGATGGAATAAACGCAAGCCAATTTAAAACGAATGCCCACGCTCCGCAGAGTACAAATACCGATATATTTGAATATTCAGCACCGCCATCACCCCCAGCAAAGCTGATGCCGCCTCCGACAAGCAGAATAGTTAACAAGATAATGAATCTTTTGACGATGTCGTTTTGCATGCGCGAACCTTATTAATATTTAGCCGTTGAGGATATAACGAAAATTGGTAATTTACGTAAAGACGCTGTCAGACTGTATGTGGTGCGACAATCTAACAGCAGGCAATAAAAATGAGGAGTTAGACTCCCCATTTTTACAGTGTGTAAGTCAAGTCTCCGGTATACGACCAAAAACTGATTACATTTAACGCTACTTGCCCGTTAACCCTTTACGTTCCAACAACGGTTGGATATTAGGCTCTGCGCCACGAAAGGTTCTAAAAATAGTCATCGCATCTTCTGAACCGCCACGTGACAACAAGGTTTTACGAAAATGATCACCATTCTCGCGTTTCATTCCACCATTTTCTTTAAACCATTCAACCGAATCGGCATCTAATACTTCACTCCATATATAGGAGTAATAACCAGCCGAGTAACCTCCCAAAATATGAGAGAAATAATTTGTACGATAGCGTGGTGGCACTTGATCTAGCTTTATTCCGGCTTTTTCAAGAGCATTGGCTTCGAACTCAAGCACGCCATCGGCACTTGGGACCTGCTCTGGCGTTAATTGATGCCATGCTTGATCTAGTAACGACGCCGCTAAGTATTCAGTCGTTGCGTAGCCTTGATTAAATTTAGAACTCGCAAATACTTTATCAAGCAACTCTCTAGGCATGGCTTCGCCGGTTTTGTAATGCTTAGCATAGTTACCCAGCACTTGAGGCCAGTCAGCCCACATTTCATTAACTTGAGATGGGTATTCGACAAAATCACGAGGCACAGAGGTACCCGAAAAAGTTGGGTAATTTACGTCAGAGAACATACCGTGCAAGGCATGACCAAACTCATGAAACATGGTATTTACTTCGTCCCAAGTAAGCAATGTAGGCTCGCCTGCAGGTGGTTTAGGCACATTTAAGTGATTGGCGACCACCGGTTTGGTGCCCATAAGCGCCGATTGAGAGACGTAGGCATTCATCCAGGCACCGCCACGCTTTGATTCACGTGCATAGAAATCTTGAATAAACAGAGCTAAGGTTGATCCATCGGCATCAAACACTTCCCAAACTTTAACATCCGGGTGATAAGTCGGAAGGTCTGGGCGTTCTTTAAAGGTGAGTCCGAACACTTGTTCAGCCGCATAGAACACGCCGTTGACCAAGACATTTTCCATTTCTAAGTACGGTTTGAGTTGCGATGCATCAAAGTTATAACGCTCAGCGCGTAATTTCTCTGTATAGAAATCCCAATCCCACGCGGCCAGCTCAAAGTCGCCGCCCTGCTTGGCGACAATTGCTTGTAAATCAGCGACCTCTTTTTTAGCATTAGCCACCGCCGCCGGTGCTAAGGTCGAAAGGCGTTGATTAACCGCCTCAGTGGTTTTAGCCGTTTGGCTAACTAGCTGGTAAGCGGCATGGTTATCGTAACCGAGCAATTGAGCGCGCTCTGCGCGCAATTTGAATACCTTCGACACTAGCGCACGATTATCGTATTCACCGCCAGAACTGCCACGGCCTTGTGAGACATTTAATATGCGCTCGCGAAGCTCTCGATTTTCTAATGACGACATTGACGGTTGTTGGCTTGTATTCAATAGAGGTAAAACATACTTCCCATCAAGGTCTCGTGCTTTGGCCGCTTCTGACGCTGAGGCAATCTGAGTAGCGCTCAGCCCGGCTAGCTCTTCAACCTTATCGACGATGATTGCTTTGGCATTAACTTCTTCTAATACGTTCTGGCTAAACTGCGTGGTTAGCGTTGCCAGCTCTTTATTCAAGGCTTTTAATGTTACTTTGTTAGCATCAGACAATTGAGCGCCAGCACCAATAAAGTCCTTATAGGTCTCTTTAACTAAACGCTCTGATTCAGAGTCTAACGTTAGGGTTGGCAACTGGTCGTGGATTGCCTTGACTCGAGCAAACAGCTTGGCATTCAACAAAATCTCATCGGAATGCGCCGACAATTTAGGTGCGATGTCGGTGCGCAGCGCTTTAATATCATCATTGGTATTAGCCGAAGACAGTGCGAAGAATACCGACGCTACGCGGCTTAAGGTTTGACCGCCCTTTTCCATCGCAACCATGGTATTTTCAAAGGTTGCCGGCTCGGAGTTATTGGCAATAGCCTCTATTTCAGCCAGATTTTCAGCCATTCCTTTCTCAAATGCTGGCGCGTAATGAGCGTTTGAGATTTTATCAAATGCAGGAAACTGCATATACAGAGGGCTGTCTTGATAAAACGGGTTTAGGTCAGCCGTTGGCATAACATCTTTCGTCATTTCTTGTGATTTACTGGTTGTCGCACTAGCCGGCTCTGATGCCTGCTGGTCTGTGTCTGATTGACTGCATGCCGCTAAACCCAAGCCAAGACTCACGGTTAACAGTAAAGGAGCAGATTTATTCATCGCTATGATCTTTTGAAGTTAGTTAATGGTGCGCATATCATACAACAAGCAGGCATGTGATTAGTGTCAACGTCTGTGATCGACCCGAGCGGTGTTGCACCGTATAATGCCGAATATGCAAATCACACCTAACTTTATCGGCCTCGACACTACTTACCCGACGGCCGATGGCCAAACGTTGACTCGTCTTCACCTTGATGGTGCGGCCTCTCCGCTGGCCTCGGCTACAGCGCTTGAAACGATTCAGAAGTTGCTGCCCCATTACTCCAATACTCATAGCTATGTTCACAACTCGGCTGAAATTTCAACCAAAGCGCTAGCTTGGGCACACCAAGTGGTGTTGAAGTACGTTGATGCGGACCCTGACGATTATGCCTGCGTCTTCACCGGTGCGGGCACTACCGCTGCCATCAATAGAATTGCTCGGGGCTTGCATCTAGCTCGCCCGACACGTCGGCTTGTGTTGGTATCGTCGATGGAACATCACGCTAATGATTTACCGCATAGGCAGTTTGGAAACGAGGTTGTTTACCTTCCATTGAACGGCGAAGGTCCAGACTCGGGCACAATCAACCTCGATGAGTTGCAACGGCTTTGTCAGCAACATGGCGAACAAATTAACTATATTGCCGTTTCATCGGTTAGTAACGTCACGGGCATTAAAAACCCTATTCAAAAAATTTGCGACATCGCACATCAATACGCCATATTAGTCGTGGTCGATGCCGCGCAAAGCGTTGCTCACGAGCCAACGAGACTGTCTGAAAGTGGCGTCGATTTTTTGGTTTTTTCGGGGCATAAACTATATACGCCGATGTCACCGGGCGTACTCGTGGCTAAAAAGCCCCTACTCCGAGCCTTGGACGGCCAAGATTTAGGGGGTGGCTCGGTATCGACTGTTAGCTTTTACGACTATGAACTGGTCAATGACGAGACCGTTAAAGAAGAGTCTGGTACGCCGAATATTGTCGGAGCGATCGCATTGGCTTCAGTACTCGAAGAGTTAATGAAATACGGCTTAGAAGCGCTGCAACTTAAAGACAGTGCATTGATCACCGAGCTCAAGGAAAAATTAGAGTCGATCGACAACATAACGGTTTACGGTGACCCTGAACTCCCTAGAGTTGGCGCCATTGCCTTCAATCATTCACATGTCGATCATGGTTTGTTCGCTGCAATTTTGAATGACTATTTTGCGATTGCCGTTAGAAACGAATGTTTTTGCGCACATCCTTATGTGAGTAGCTTGCTCAAAGATGAACTTTGGCAGCTAGATTTAAGCCATATAGCCGAAGATCAGCAAGAGTCTTATATTAACAGAAAACGGGGTATGGTTAGGGCAAGTCTGAGTTTGTATAACTCGAGCGATGACATCGATACATTGATTAGAGCAATCAATGAAATAACCGTCAACCATCAGAACTATGCGAAGCACTATACGCCGCAAGCTGACGGATCCTATAGACACAACAGCTTTGTACTCGATTGGAAATTAGAGCTTGGCTGGCAATGATAGTGGCACGGCCGCCGTGTTGGTAAAAACGCGCTTGGTTTAATTTAATGTCACTAAAAAAACCGTAAAAATCTTAGGCTGCGCTGTAAGCCAGGTGAAGGTTCGCCGATGACTTATTCATAGAACGCGCCGACACTGGTCGATCATTTGACTCATCAGGGTTTATCTCAATCGACAACCATTCATGGCATTCCATTCCGGCGGCATAAGGTACTAATGGCCCTTCTATCTGCTCAGGATGGTTATAGATTATGTCATCACTTACTGGTACGAAATATTGGTTATTCATTTTTGCTACTTATCCATTACGCTACTTCAAATTAGTTAACTGCCTATCAAATAATAAATTTGAACCCCTTCTACCCAGCAAACATGTTCTACTTTCTCGCTTGGTTATCACGATAATTCGTCTTAACACCTTCACGGCGATGACACTTTCCTACAAAAGGTGAGCGTCTAAGCTTTTTATGTTTTATTGTGAATAATCAAAGTTTTATTCGATGAGTACATTAAACGCCTTTCAAGTGTCTAAATCGGGATAAACTAGTGGTGAATTTATGGTTTTAGTCAGAATTGGTGTTTAGTTGGGCTTAATCAGGCAAAATATTCTGTAACAGACCCAATAAACTAACTAAATTAAACGCAGTGAGTGAATCAACATGGCAAGAAGAGTAGCAATCGTCGAAGACGATTTTGACCAGCGCGAAAACTACCGAGATGCCCTACAAAAATCAGGCTACGACGTAGATACCTATAAAAATCGCCCTGATGCGCTAAAAGGCATGAAAGAAGACATGCCTGATTTAGCGATATTAGACATTATGCTCGAAAACGAGATGGACGGCGGTTTCGACTTATGCCGTGACCTGCGAGCCTTATCACCGACGCTTCCGATTATATTTTTAACCGCTCGAGACACCGATATTGATCGTGTTTCTGGCTTACGTCTGGATGCCTGGGACTACCTAACTAAGCCACTCAATATGCAATTTTTAAGCGTGCGGATTAACTCGCTGTTTAGAATTGTCGATAGCCTCGGTCAACCCGCCAGCGAAGAAAGCCATACGATGGTAATTGATGACCTAGAAATCAATGAAGACAGCATGTCTATTCGTTGGAAAGGCCAAGAGTTAAGTCTAACGCTCACCGAATTTTGGCTCATTGAATCAATGGCCCGTCATCCAGGTCACGTAAAAACCTATGAAAATATGATGCAAATCACTCGTCAGAGCTACGTAGAACGCAATACAATCAATGGGTACATTCGAAGAATTAGGAATAAATTCAAAGAGATAGATTCATCTTTTAAAAACATTCAAACGGTCTTCGGCGTTGGCTATAAATGGAATACGGGCGACTAGCACAGCACCCAGATAGGCCTAAATTAGCATGACTAACCCCACCCACTTCTAGGACACAACAATGCGCGCAGGCTTTTCAATTCGCACCAAGCTTTTGATGGTTGCATTATTGCTTTTGCTTATCCCATGGATGTCTTACGTCTACGTTCGCGACATGAAAACGTTTTTATTGAGCGGCCAAGAGAACGCACTGAGTTTAACCTCACGCGCGGTGGCAACCATACTGCACGATCGGCCTGAACTATTTACCGAAGACCGAGTCATTCGCCCTGACGATAGCGACGACAGCGAGGTGTATGCAACGCCGCTCTCCGCTTACATCAACCTAAATGGCGACTTGAGCGATTGGGGCGAACAAGCGACCCAAGCGGTTACTTATCTACCCGATAACGCGGATAGTAACTTGGACGACTCAATTAAAAACTCGATTTCGGTCGACCATATCATCGGCTATCGCGGCAACTTCATTTACGCAATGTTTAAGGTTAGCGATGATTCGGTGGTATTTCGCCAGCGAGGTTTTTTAAGAGTCGACGCGGCTGATCACATCAGGTTAACCTTGAATGCCCCTGACCGACCAGAGCAGCGCTACACCCTAATTGCGCGTGAAACTGGCCGGATGAGCATCTACCTCATGGACGAAAACTGGCATTACCCAATTACCGGCGAACCAAACTATGACCTAGCGGCCGAATTGGGGCTCACCGACGAAGGCTACAACGTTGAGCTTCGCATACCAAGATTCATGCTGTCGTCAGAGACTCGCGTAAAGCTGGCTGTCGCCGATGTTGATGACCCAGAGTCACTCAAGATCGAGGCATTGGTGGCTACCACGCCCAGAAATGACAAAGACGACTTGTCGCGATTGCTAATTAAATCACCCGAAATCGCCAAGATACTCAAAGCCCTTGACCGATCTGATGCTCGAATTTGGGTATTTAATACCCAAAAGCGCCCGACCGCCGTGGTCGGCAGTATCAACTCTGACGACGACTATGAGCAAGCGGTCAAACCATCACCGAACGACAACGTTTGGAGCTCCCTGCGCTATTACTATACCTACAGCCTGCAGACCATATTCTCCTACATCATCGAACAGCCCACGGCTGACATTGAAGATCTAAACGATAGCGTACAACAACGAAACGACGAAATTATCGAGCGCGCGCTTGCCGGTGAAATCACCACTGACCATCGCCCATCTCTCGACAAACGCAGTTCCATCCTGATGTCAGCCCACCCTATTTACTTAGGCGACGAAATCCCTGGCGTGGTAGTGGTCGAGCAAAGCACGAAACAAGTATTGGGCAAACAAAAGGAAACCTTAGAAAACGTGATCAGCGTCACCTTATTGGTTCTCGTTACCGTTGCCACAGCGCTACTTCTTTTCGCCTCGCGTTTGACTTTGCGTATTCGTCGTTTGCGCAACGCGACCGAAACGGCGATAGATCGTGATGGCCGCATCGTCAACCAAAAACTTTTAGCCGAAGCTAAATCCGGCGATGAAATAGGCGATTTATCTCGATCAGTGAGCAATATGCTGGAACGGCTTTCGCAATACACCAACTACCTTAGAGGTTTGCCCGACACACTCGCACATGAAGTCAGCAACCCCCTTAATGTAGTCAACTCGTCGTTACATAACTTGTCCTTGGAAATCCCTGATTCAGCCGACAGCAAATACATGGAGAGAGCGAAAAATGGCGTAAACCGTATCGGCAGCATCCTGCGCAACCTAACCGAGGCGGCCAATCTCGAACAAGCAATGCAATCTGAAACTCGCGAAGCGGTTGATTTGATTGAATTGATCGAGAGCTATGTCGATGGCTATAGTTTCTCAAACCCCGAGCAAGCATTTGAGATAGAAGTGTATTCTCGCCCCCTGAATGTAGAAATTGCACCCGATTATATTGCGCAAGCGCTAGATAAATTAGTTGATAATGCGATTGATTTTGCCGCACCGGGTACAGCGATTGTATTCAAAGCCCGAAGGCTCAATAATTTTGCGCAAATTGATATTATCAATCAAGGCTCTCACCTGCCTGAAGGTATGGCTGAGCGCATCTTTGAGCCGTTAGTATCATTAGGGCGCAAGGATGCACAAAAGATAAGTCTTGGTATGGGCTTGTATATCGTCAAACTTATCGCAAGTTTTCACGGCGGCGATGTGCTTGCTCGCAATTTGCTCAGTTCCGATGGTGTAATATTCTCACTATCATTACCAATTTACAGCGCGCAAACCAATGAATAATGTTGTGCCGCGTATTCATTTAATTAAGCATCAATTTGAATTAGGATTTAGAGCATGGGAAACAGACTAAGTAAGCTTTATACACGAACTGGCGACGACGGTACTTCAGGCTTAAGCGGCGGTGAGCGTATCGCCAAAAATCATCATAGAATGAACGCCATGGGCACTGTCGATGAGTTGAACAGCGTAATAGGTCTGATGATCTGCAAACTCGAAGACGCCGAGTTAAAACTATTTTTCACCGCCATTCAACACGACCTGTTCAACATTGGTGGCGAAATCAGCATGCCAGGCCAAAGCTTTATTAAGCAAGAAAAAATAGCGCTGCTGGAGAGCAAAATTGACTTATTCAATGAATCAGTCGAACCACTCAAAGACTTTATATTGCCTGGTGGCAGCGAGGCCGCGTCGGTCTGTCACATGGCCAGGTCAATCGCTCGCCGTGCAGAAAGAGATGTGGTCACCCTGCATCAAGCCGAGCCAGTCTGTGACACCACTCGGCAATATTTAAACAGACTGTCAGATTTACTTTTTGTAACCGCCAGAATCATCAATCTTCAGCTTGGCCACACCGATGTGCTTTGGAAAAAGGAACTCGCTTGAAACCTAGGTGTAAGATCGGCGGTGCAAGGTCGGCGGTGTAAGATCGGCGGCGTAAAAACAAAGGCCTTATCCTGAACTAAAACTAGAATAATACAGAAGAAACCATGAGCTCAGAAAACTCGCTATTAAACGTCCTCAAGAATCAAAACCTTGTTCTTAAAATCGCCTTCGGCATCGCGCTCGGAGCTATCATTGGTGGCTTTTTCCCAAGTTTAGGAGGGTCGGTTGCAATATTAGGGGCTCTATTTGTATCGGCCCTTAAGGCATTAGCGCCAGTACTTATCTTTTTGTTGGTGATCGCCTCAATTGCAACCCAACGTCGCGACCAACAGAATCATATGCGCCCTATTCTGGTATTGTATTTGGTAGGTACCTTAGCCGCCGCGACCACGGCGGTAATGCTAAGCTTTATGTTTCCTGCGACCATCACGCTTGTTGGCGCTGAAGCCGCCTCATCGGCGCCACAAGGGATTGGTGAAGTGCTAAACACCTTGCTCTTCCGAATCGTTGACAACCCGATTAATGCGCTTCTAAACAGCAACTATGTGGGTATTTTAGCCTGGGCTATTGGCCTCGGAATAGTACTTCGCAGCGCAAACGAATCGACCAAAACGGTGCTCGAAGATTTCAGTGGTGCGGTTGTCGGCTTAGTTCAATTCGTCATCCAGTTAGCGCCTATCGGTATCTTCGGTTTAGTGGCTGGCACTATTGCCGCTACCGGCTTTGGCGCCCTCGCTGAATATGCTCACCTGCTTGGCTTACTAGTTGGCACAATGCTTATTATTGCTTTAATAGTGAACCCGGTCATTGTTTACCTAATGACAAAAACTAACCCCTACCCACTGATCTTCACCTGCTTAAGAGAGAGTGGAATTACCGCGTTTTTTACGCGCAGCTCAGCGGCCAATATTCCGGTCAATATGGCCTTGTGCAAGAAACTTGGTTTAGACGAAGACACGTATTCGATGTCGATCCCGCTAGGCGCAACCATTAACATGGCTGGCGCAGCGATAACCATCAGCGTAATGACGATGGCCGCGGTTAACACCCTTGGAATTGACATTAGTATTGGCACCGCCTTGTTGCTGTGCGTAATTGCTAGCGTATCGGCCTGCGGATCGTCTGGTGTGGCCGGCGGCTCTTTGCTGTTGATTCCCTTGGCCTGCGGCCTGTTTAATATTCCCAATGATGTGGCCATGCAAGTCGTCGGAGTGGGGTTCATCATTGGCGTTGTTCAAGATTCGGCCGAGACCGCTCTAAATAGCTCAACTGATGTGGTTTTTACCGCGGCGGCCTGTAAAGCGGCCGAACGCTAGCCTCGGCCTGCATTTTAACTCCTCAGCTTACGATCAATAGACCCATGGAACGAACATTTTCGACTGTTCCTTCCATGGTTGAAACTGATCGGCAAAGTGGTCAGCTAAATATTGGTCTTCGGCTTTTGATTGGCGTATTAACGCCAGCAGCGCAAATAGCAGAACGCCCGCCGTCGCCATCGTAGGAAATAGTAAAAACAGGCCGGTGTAGCTTACGCCGTCAGACAAGTACATGGGGTGCCTGACAAATCGATACAAGCCATATTGAGTCTCAAGTACGTCGGGTTGCTGAACGTTTAGGTTCACTGATTTGAGTTGCAAGTAATGATAGATCGCACTTAAGCCGCCGATTACGACCAAGCTTTGCGACACTCTAGTCGGCGAGTCAAACCATGGCGTTAAATTATAAATAGAGCTAAGCACTAGAGTCGCAATAAGAACCGCACCACAGGCAACTTTAAACCACCACCAGAATAGTTGATGATCGCCAAGGGTGACTAAATCTTTATCACTCAGCACGGCCATCGTACGCTTCAAGTGACGGCATAGGGCCTGGAGATAACAAGGTATTCATGCTTAAACACTTAACCAAACGACTCAGTAATAACAATTTTATTCTCATCGTGCGATTCGACTCCAAGCATCTGAGGAAACTTCACTATCATGGCAAATGCGACGATATCGTAGACCGTGTGCCCAATCATCACCAACACAATACTATTAGAGTAATGAAAGGCTAAGCCAAACAGCAAACCAAGTGCAAAGGTAAATACAATGTAAGTTTTAGTCATATAGTGCAACAGACCAAAGATTAACGACGCGCAGACAATGCCCCAGAATACGCCAACACTATTGACTAGAAAACTCTGTAGCACCGCTCTCACCAGCAGCTCTTCTCCAACACCTGCGAGCAAGGACACCGCTAAGATTTGTGGCCAGCTGAAGTTCCTAAACAGCAAATGCAAGGTCGTAAGCAGATCATGCATTGCCTTAGTTTTGCTCCACGACGCACACGAGAGCGTAAAACCAATTAGGTAAATAACTAAGCCCAATACAATACCTTGAGGAATGGCAAACCAATTAAGCGCCCCGAACCATTGCCAAGATGAGCCAAAGATTGACAAGATCACACCTAGCATTAAAATAATTAATGCCGATGGCAATACCTCACGAAACATAATGGGACCTTGTAGTAACTTCATGGTTCGTGATCAATCCATATCAACGATGCCATACGCCCGCACTGACCATCACGGCGATAAGAAAAAAAACGTTGTTTATCTGTATAGGTACATTCGTTGCTATGAGTGTATTGAGTCACGCCTAGCGCCGCCAATCTTTGCTCACATAAAACATAAAGATTGGCAATTAACTTATTGTTTTCAATACTTAAATATGCAGATTCAGAGCCGCCTAATTGGTTTCTAACTTCGGCGCCAATTTCGAAATTGTTGGGCCCGATACACGGCCCCGCCCACGCGACAATATCGCTAGGCTGACAGACAAATCTTGATACCGCTTGCTCAATTACTCCATTCGCCATGCCGCGCCAACCAGCGTGAACGGCGGCCACTTGGCTGCCCGCTTTATTAGTCAATAATAAGGGCAAACAGTCAGCCGTCATAACCGCGCAAACGATCTGATTACGACGAGAGAAAGCGCCATCAGCACGGGTGTTTTTTATCGCAAGGTCAGCGTTCAAAACCCGAGTACTGTGAATTTGATCAAGCCACACTGGCTCGTTCGGAAGCCGCAAATCAGATTTAAGTTTCTGCCGATTAGCGATTACTAGCAAGGGGTCATCACCGACATGTGCCCCTAAGTTCATCGAGCCGTAAACGCCATGGCTAGCCCCGCTTAGCCGAGTGCTAGAAAACGCCTTAATATGTGCTGGCGCCACCCAGTTTGGAGTTATATATGACACAACGCTGATCGGTTAGTGATTATCATCACCGCAAGCGTCGACCAAACGTTGCATATCGTCAGGCATCGGACGTTCCCAAGATTGGTGTTCGCCCGACGTTGGGTGTACATATTCTATGCGGGTTGCATGCAATGCTTGTCGTTTAAAGCTGCGCAACTGCGTTTCTAAGCTGGCCGAACAATCCCCAGGGATGGCTAACCTTCGACCATACACCGGGTCACCGGCCAAGGAAAAACCAATGTGCGTAAGGTGAACTCGAATTTGATGCGTTCGACCGGTTTCAAGCTGCACACGAAGCAAGGTGTGGTTTCGAAAGCGATCGTCTACACGGTAATGTGTAACCGCTTCTTTGCCCATCATATTTACCGCCATCTTCCTACGATCATGCTTATCTCGGGCAATTGGCTCGTCAACGGTATTACCAGAGATTATGCGGCCATTAACCAACGCCAGATATTCACGGTGCAAACTATGATCAACCAACTGATCAATAAGCCCCAGTCTAGCGTGTTCTGTTTTTGCCACGACCATCAGACCTGACGTATCTTTATCAAGTCGATGAACAATACCCGCTCGCGCCAATGCTCTGTTCTCAGGAAAGTGAAATAACAATGCGTTGAGTAAGGTGCCATCAGGGTTGCCCGCGCCAGGGTGCACTACCCACCCAGCATGTTTGTTAATCACCAGCATATCGTCATCTTCATGCACAACATCGATCGGCATATCTTGTGCTTCCCACTCACCTTTGCGTATATTAGGTATCGACACTTCAAGCAGCTCGCCACCCAACACTTTATCTTTTTGCTTAGGTACTTCATCGTCTAGCAGAACCTGGCCGGTTTTAATCCAAGACTGAATAGTACTGCGCGAATAATCTTCGCAGAGATGCGTTATTGCTTTATCAATTCGCAGACCAAACAGCTCATCAGGAACGATATAACTGTAAACGCCAGATTTAGACTCAGATTCCAGCGTTGATTTATTGGTTAATTCAGCCTCAGTATCGGGCATAATTTGGTATTTCCTATAAACGATTTCGGGTGCAGCACAAATTGCCATACAGAACAGTAATACTCTTCACTGACTGGAGTTTTCGCGCTATGCTTAACACCCTAAATAATAACCTATAATTAGAGCGATATGAGCCTTTTCCAAGTTATTGCAAGCACATCGACTAGCCGTCAGGCGTCGGCACAACAAAGTAATCATGCCTCTCGCTTGCACAAGCTTGTGGTGGTCGTTTGCCTAGCGGCGGCGGTATCGGCCTGTGGCGGAAACAAAAAGAAAGGCGGTATTGCTGAAGACTTGGCTAAACAGCAAGTGCAAGAGCTTTATTCAAAAGGTAAAGCCGCACTTGATCGAGGCAACTACGGATTCGCGATTGATTATTATCGAGCGCTTGAAGCAAATTACCCTTATGGCGAGTTAACCGAGCAAGCCAAACTTGATATGCTGTTTGCTTTTGATAAGACAAATCAAATAGATCAAGCGGTCGAAGCCGCTGACAATTTCATTAAACTCTACCCTACTCATAAGAATGTCGACTATGCCTATTATATGAAAGGGGTTGCTAGCTTTGAAAAGAAAGCCGGCAGGCTTGATAAATTCATTAAGGGCGGCGCAAAAACGGTTCGCGACCCGAAGCCATTTCGTGATTCACAAGATGCGCTAGAAGAGCTCATTAAACGCTACCCCAACAGTATTTACACCAAAGACGCCGAACAACGCATTGTCTATATTCGCAATGCCTTGGCGGAACGTGAGTTATATGTTGCACAATTCTATTTTGACAATGAAACTTACGTAGCGGCTGTAAACCGTTGTAAAACAATCATTTATACCTATGAGACCTCTCCGGCGGTTGAAGGCGCATTAATACTGATGGAGAAGTCATACCTCGAAATGGGCTTAGACGATTTAGCCATAAGCACTCGCACGGTTTTAAATGAAAACTTCCCTGAGAACAAGAACATTGCTTCTTATAGAAAGAAGAAAGGTATATTTGCGCGGCTCAATCCGTTCTGAATCACGGTTGATTCGTTGAATCATCAAAAAGGCCACCTAATAAATTAGGTGGCCTTTTTTTATTATCGATAATTATCAAACACTACCAGTCAACCTTAGGTCTAAACCCTGAGGTAATTGGGTACCGGCGGTCGCGGCCAAACGCTCGCTTGGTAATACGCACCCCTGGGGCTGCTTGCCGACGCTTATATTCATTTCGATCGACCATTCGAATAACTTGGGACACATATTCCTTAGCAAAACCGTGTGCTACGATCTCGGCTGGCGGACAATCTTGTTCCACATAGAGCTCTAAAATAGGGTCTAAAATTTCATACGGTGGTAGGCTGTCTGAGTCTATTTGATCAGGGCGCAGCTCGGCCGATGGTTCGCGCGTAATAACCCGCTCAGGGATCACTTGAGAAATGGTATTTCGATATTTAGAGAGCTCGTAGACCAAAATCTTAGGGACATCTTTAATCGCATTGTAGCCTCCCACCATGTCACCGTAGAGCGTTGCATAACCTACAGACATTTCGCTCTTATTGCCGGTTGTTAGCACCATGGCGCCGGTTTTATTGGAAAACGCCATCAAACTCAGACCACGACAGCGGGCTTGTATGTTTTCCTCAGTGGTATCTTCTGGCCGGTCACCAAAGATCGGCGAGAGCTGTTTAACAAAGGCGTCGTACATCGGCTCAATCGACACAACATGATAATTAATGCCCAACGCTTGTGCTTCTGCATGCGCATCGTGTTGCGAAATATCTGAGGTGTATCGAAATGGCATCATAATGACGTCAACGTTTTCGGGCCCCAGTGCATCAACTGCAATGGTCGTTGTGAGTGCTGAATCTATACCGCCGGACAGGCCAATAACCACTTTCTTAAAGCCATTTTTTCGTACATAGTCACCAACGCCTAACACTAATGCGTTGTAGATACTTTCAAGTCTCTCCATCTCAGGCACCATTTCGGTACCTTGAATCAATGCACCCTTGTCCGTTGCCTTAACACTGACAGTGCTGAGCCCTTCATCAAAGCTAGCCATTTGATGCACAACTTCGCCTTGAGCATCGGTCGCAAACGACGCTCCGTCGAATACCAGCTCATCTTGCCCACCGACCTGATTAACGTAGATTACAGGGGTTTGGAGCTTCTTGGCTTTTGCGCAAACAACAAGGTTGCGCTCTTCTATCTTTTGACTGTGATACGGTGAGCCATTAATGTTAACGATGAGCTGCGCGCCCTGCTCCACTGCGCCTTCAACGGGGCCGTCGTGCCAGATATCTTCACAGACAGTTAGACCTAGCGTTAAGCCTTTATAATCTATGACACAGTGCTGCTCGCCAGCGGTAAAGTAACGCTTTTCATCAAAAACACTGTAGTTAGGAAGGTCAATTTTAGCGTATTCGTGGGTAATTTGACCATTGACAATCATCGCCCCCATGTTAAACAAACCCGCCTCGGTTTTCTTTGGGTAGCCAACAATCAAGTCGATGTCAGTGACCGCTTCACACAGCCGTTTTAGTTGCTGCTCAACACGTCGATTAAAGCCTGGGCGCAATAATAAATCTTCAGGGGGATATCCAGTGAGAACCAATTCAGAACACACCAATAAATCACATTTTAGCGCTCTTGCGCGGCCCGCAAACTCTATAATACGGTCAACATTATTTTCAATGCCGCCAACAACGACGTTGATCTGGGCTAAGCCAATTTTAATTTCACTGCTCATAGGGTATCTTCTAGTCGGTTAACGAACATCGCATTAATTGCGTCAAACAGAGTATATAGTTTAAAGAAATTTATGGATATTGTTGTTCACGATAGCTTGGCTGATATTTCAGCTTCTCAATGGAATGCGATGTTGCCAAGCAATAATCCGTTTATGCGACACGAATTTCTGCTCGGTTTAGAGGTCACCAAGTGCGTGACCCTAGAATCAGGCTGGGAAAGTGCCCACATTGCGGTTTACCAAGACCAAACTCGAGATGTTTTGATCGGTGCCATGCCGTGCTATATAAAATCGCACTCTTATGGTGAATACATCTTTGATTGGTCCTGGGCTGATGCACATCAGCGCCACGGTTTAGAGTATTACCCAAAACTATCAAATGCCGTGCCGTTTACCCCCGCAACCGGGGAGCGTTTATTGGTGAGCGGCTCGCATGACCGAAGCGAGATCGAGGCCGCGCTTTTTTCGGCCGCAATCGCCTTGAGCGAGCAGCGAAAGCTGTCGAGTTTTCATAGTTTGTTTACCACCCAACAACAAGCAAATGACCTCAACACGTTAGGGTGTTTAACCCGCCACAGCTCTCAGTTTCATTGGAAAAATAAGAATTATCAAAATTTTGATGCTTTCTTAGCGTTGATGAGCTCAAAGAAGCGCAAGAATATAAAACGTGAGCGCCGGCGAGTTCGAGAAACCGGCATTCAGTACCGTTGGTTGTCTGGCGATGAACTGAACCAAGACGCAGTGGATACGATGTATCGCTTCTATTCTAGAACCATTCGCCACTACGGAGCTCAATCGTATTTGAACCAAGCATTCTTTGAATACTTAGCTCAGCACTTCAGCGATCAAACCCTGTTTTTGTTCGCCGAGTACAATGATCAAATAATTGCTGGCGGCTTGTACTTCAAAAGTAACGATACGCTTTATGGCCGCTATTGGGGCGCACTCGATAACTTTCACAGCGTGCATTTCGAGACCTGTTACTACCAAGCGATTGAATGGTGCATTAACAATGGCTACCAACGCTTCGAAGCTGGCGCTCAAGGCGAGCATAAGCTTGCCAGAGGCCTCGAAGCTAACACCACCTACTCGGCCCACTGGATCGCACATCAAGGCTTTCGACAGGCGATCGACGACTTTCTTGTGTCCGAACAAGAGCACATGCTTAACTATCAATCCCATATGAACAATCATTCGCCTTTCAAGGCCGAGCTATAATGACCACCTCGCTCAACTTCGTGCGATTTCCGTCGGTCAACAACACCAATGACGATGGCTTATTAGCGATGGGCGGCGATCTGAATGTGGCAACGCTGGTCTCAGCCTACGCCCAAGGCATCTTTCCCTGGTACAGCGACGACCAACCGGTACTTTGGTGGTCGCCCGACCCTCGAATGGTATTGTTTCCTGGCGATATAAAAGTGTCACGCAGCCTCGCCAAGAAAATCAAAAAAGGCGGTTTCAAAGTCACCTGCAACCAAGACTTCGACGCGGTAATAAGCGCGTGTGCACTGCGCGGCCAGACAAGCGACAGTACTTTAAGCGACAATAGTTTAAGCGACAATGCTTTAGAGCAAGACACTTGGATCACCGAAGAGATGCATCTAGCGTACTCAGAACTGCATAGAATGAACTATGCTCACTCAATTGAAGTTTGGCAGGGTAATGAACTTGTTGGTGGCCTCTATGGCATTGCCTTAGGTAAGGTGTTCTTTGGCGAAAGCATGTTTAGCCGTGTCAGTGATGCCTCTAAAGTGGGGCTCGTCGCCTTATGCCAGTATCTATCTGCCGAGAACTTTGAGGTCATTGACTGCCAAGTAGCAAGCGACCACCTATTTTCTCTCGGCGCGGTAGAAATTGAACGTGAGGTTTTCTTGCGCTTTATTGAGCAAGCCGACATAAACAAACCGAACATGAAATTTTCACAGGCATTTGAGCAAGCGCCCTTTGACGGTGCTATAAAGACAAAATGAGTAACGCACACAACCCAGTTCGACTATTCGAAACCGTCATCGATGACTGCCCTTACCTAGAAGGTCAAAAGAGTGCATCGATACTTGTTGACCCAGATCATCAAATCGACAAAACGCTATTTTCGATGCTGTCTCGCTCAGGCTTTAGGCGCAGCGGCGAAATGCTGTACTCGCCAAAGTGCCCGAACTGCAAAGCATGCGTTTCGGTTCGAATTCCCTCTACTAAATTTAAGCTGTCGCGCAGCCAGAAACGGGTCTGGCGAAAAAACACCGACTTAAAAGCAAGCATTGAAGAGGTACGCTTCGAGCAGGAGCACTTTGATATGTACTATCGCTATCAAGAAAAGCGCCACCCCGATAGCAGCATGTTCGACCAAGACATCGACAAGTACAGTAGCTTCATCGAGTCGAGTTACTCTCACTCCCAATTCTTATGCTTTAGATTGGACGGAAAACTAATCGGTATTAGCGTGCTTGACCAATTTGATGGCGGGGTGTCGGCTGTTTATACCTTTTTTGAACCACAATACAGTGATCGCAGTTTAGGAACCTATGCGATTTTGTACACGCTTAAAGTCGCTAAAATGCATAAAATACCTTATGTTTATCTCGGCTATTGGGTCGATGGTTCGCAGAAAATGGATTACAAACGAAATTTCAAACCCTTAGAAGGTTATATCGATCGTCAATGGCAAGAATTAGAGCTCTAATTCTATTCCTCGACAAAGCACTTGAAATACCCACTAAAAGCTTTATTTATAAGCGTACTTGGGGCATGATAGCCCCGCTTTTTACATTGCTTTGCGAGCCTCTGAGTAAGCAAACTGACATAATAAGAAAAACCCTAATAGCGATACAAACGAGTTAAATAAATAACGTGGCAAAAGAAGACCAAATTGAAATGGAAGGTACCGTCATCGACGCGCTTCCAAATACTGAATTTAAAGTTGAGTTAGAGAACGGGCATGTTGTACACGCCCACATTTCTGGCAAAATGCGTAAGAATTATATCCGTATTTTACGCGGTGATCGGGTGACGGTTGAATTAACCCCTTATGATCTTACCAAAGGCCGTATTACCTACCGTAACCGCACTTAGTACTTAACCGAGCCGCATAGATACTCATTAATTAATGAGT
>JALZVW010000056.1 GCA_023301745.1 Arenicella sp.
TCTACGGCCTTTCATTACCACGACTCCCCCTGCTAATAAGCACAACTGTTATTTAGCATAATTGATGCGCTTAAAGTCTGTCTTGTAGACTTTTTCACGTGAGCAATACCCTACTAGCTCAACACCCTATTTAATCCACTAACCCACCCTAACCAACTAAAGAAAACCGGTTATTAAAACTAATTCGGTTTTTATTAACAGATTATTATGAAACTAAAACACACTATAAAATATCTTGCTGTGCTGGTTTTTCTACTGCCAATATATAATCTCACCTTCGCTCAAGGCGTTGTTGATGGCGAAAAGAACGCAGATGGCAGCATCAAGAAATGGCACCGAATTGAAGTTGCCTTAGATGGCCCCAATCTAGCTGAAGAACCCGATACCTTTAGAAACTATCGATTAGATGTCACCTTTATATCCCCCTCTAACCAACGCTTTGAAGTGGCAGGTTTTTTTGACGGTGATGGAGAACCAGCTAATACAAGTGCCAACTCAGGTGACAAATGGAAGGCTCGTTTCACCACCGGTGAAGAAGGCCAATGGCGTTACAACGTCTCATTCGTTACTGGTACCGATGTTGCTGCTAATATAACTGGCGGCAATGGTGGCACTGCACCTGACGGTCAATCAGGCACTTTCAGAGTCGGCCCACAAGACAAATTTGGTAAAGACTTTAGAGCCAAAGGCAAGCTAGAGTATGTCGATGAGCATTACTTGCAGTTCGGCAATGGTGAGAACTTCGTAAAAGTCGGCACCAACAGCCCTGAAGTGTTCATCGCCGATCAAGACATTGACGGCACACCGGCAAATAGAGATGTTGATCACTCATTTCAAGAAAACGAGTTTCGCCCAGGCGACCCAACATGGGGTAATAATCGAGGCCGAGGTATTATTGGTGTTGTTAACTACCTTTCTAATTTAGGGGTAAATTCACATTACTTTCTGACCATGAATATTGAAGGTGATGGCACAGCGTCATTTCCATTTATAGATCGTACTAGCCCATACACTTATGATGTTTCAAAGTTGGCGCAGTGGGAAATTGTCTTTTCTCATTTCGATACCATGGGTTTGATGCTGCATTTCCAAACCACCGAAACTGAAAATAGGAATTACTTTGAGAACCTAGAAGGTGGTCGTAATGCGACCGAATTTGCCGTTGCACGCAGAATCTATTACCGCGAGCTTGCGGCAAGGTTTGGGCATCACCTAGCCATTACTTGGGGAGTTGGCGAAGAAAACAACGCAAACTTTGGTAGCGGCCAAGGTAACTCCTTAAGTCAACGCCTAGCATTTGCCGAAAGAATCAGTGACCTTACGCCCTACAATGATCATATAGTGATTCATAACGGTGGCGCCAATCGAAATGCCGCCGTCGACCTTTTCACTCCTCTACTTGGTCAAAATGACTACACAGGTACCAGCCTGCAACTAGTGTTTGATGAAGAGCAGCACGACTTTATAAAATTTTGGTATGACGAATCAGTTCGTGCAGGGAAAAAATGGGTCATTTCCTATGATGAAACGTTTCCACCAATGTCTCGAATAGACACGAGAGACTTAGAGCAACTAAGAGCGCCAACCTTATGGAGCACCCTATTAGCAGGTGGTCATTTAGAGTGGTACCACGGTTTTCAAAATGAAAATGGTGATACCAATCGAAGTCGTGATTATTCAACCTTAGAAGCTCAATACGAAGTTCTAGGTATTGCCGCTAATTTCATGAATGATAATTTTTCGGCCGATATTCATACGATGATTCCGAATGATGCTTTGATCAATGGCAATTTGAACTACGCAATGGCCAACCAAGGCAATGTCTATTTGTTCTATCTACGTAATGGTGGTAACGCAACAGTAGACCTCTCAGCAGGAAATGGCCGCGTATTCACGGTTAAGTGGTTCAATACGCGCACGGGGCAAACTATCGATCGAGCCAATGTTAATGGTGGTTCAGCTGCGACTAATCTGGGCAACCCGCCTAGCCAGACAGGTCAAGACTGGGCTATCGTACTAAGACGCGATGTCGCAACTACGCCTGTTAATCAAGAGCCGGTCGTTTCTTTTAACACACCAGGCAATGGCACCGACTTAACGGCGCCTGCGACATTGTCTGTCGATGTGTCAGCCAGCGATTCAGATGGCTCTGTGGCATTTGTAGAATTGTTCTTGGACAACGTTCTGGTTAGGCAAGATTCAAACAGTCCGTTTCGCTTTAATGACAACAACCAAGATCAAGTGCTTTCTGGCTTGCCGACTGGTTCTTATAGTTTAAGAGCCGTGGCTACGGATAACGACGGCGCTGCTGCAGCAGCAGTGAGAGTCTTTACGGTCAGTGACCAGCCAGCTAACCAAGCACCAAGCGTCTCGTTCTCGCGACCCGCTAATAATGTAAATTTGACTTCGCCAGGGTCAGTAGTAGTTGAAGCGTCAGCCAGCGACTTAGATGGCTCTGTTGCATCGGTAGAATTATCGATCAACGGTGTTACGGTCCGAACTCTAAGGGCGGCTCCGTATATCTGGAATGGCTCAAATCAAGACGTTCAATTGTCTGGCCTAGTGACGGGTTCGTACATTCTAAGTGCGGTTGCAACGGACAACGACGGTGCTACTTCAACAGCTCAGCGAGCCATTACCGTGACCAACCCAACTGTTGGCAACACTCCACCTGTTGTATCATTTACACAGCCAGCAAATAACACTAACCTAGATGCACCAGCAACTTTAATTGTTGATGTTGCTGCCAGTGATGCTGATGGCTCCGTGCGTAACGTGCAGTTATTGTTGAATGGGGTGAATATTCGTACTGAACGAGTAAATCCTTACAAATGGAATGATCGAAACCAAGATGCCGCACTTGCTAGCTTAGCCGAGGGCACCTACACATTAACTGCGATTGCAACTGATAATGAGGGGGCCACCTCTTCTGAGGAAAGAACATTTACCGTAGGTAATAACGAGCCTGAGCCTGAGCCTGAAGACGCAACTACACCCGTAGTGTCATTTTCATTGCCCCTTAGTGGCGGTATCTTGACCGCGCCGGCAACCATTATTGCAAACGTAGATGCCACCGTTGAACAAGGCCGAATAGCCACTGTTGAACTCTATGTTAACGGTGAATTCCTTCGAAGAGAAAGGGTTGTCCCATACGTGTGGAATAGCAGAAACGGAGGCTCCCTGGACCCAAGCTTAAGCAACTTAGCGGCAGGTACTTATGAGCTCAGAGCGGTTGCAACCAGTTCATCTGGAGAGCAAACCGAAGCAACAACTACGATTACCGTTACCCCTAATTAACGCGTAGTTTACTCAATTAAAAGTACAAGCCTAGCCAGTGTTACCTTACTGGCTAGGCTATTGAAAAACTAACTTTCTACCCCTTCATTCTTATAGCTTTATTCATAGCTTCAATGATCTAGGCAAAGCCCAACTAGCATTGATGCGCTCGCTTGCCCTTGTAACAAGCCCTGGGCGGTAAGAAAACGAGAGTAACTCGCTATTATCAAATAACATCTTTAAATAGCTAACATGAAAAGAAAACTACCTCCCATGAACTCATTGGTCGTCTTCGACCAGGCCGCTCAGAATAAGTGCTTTAAGCACGCCGCAGATAAAATCGGCATTAGCAAAAGTGCTGTTTCAAAACAAATTTCTAAACTTGAAACCACCTTAGACGTTTCACTGTTTCAACGGTATAAAAGTGGCAACGAGTTGACTCAAGCTGGTTTAGCGTACAGCGATTTGATAAGCAGAGCGTTGGATATTATTGAATTCGCTACAGAGTCTACAATTAAAAAAACTGACCAGATCATACTAACATGTGAGACGCCGGTCACGTTTGGTGAGTGGTGGTTGACTCCAGCTCTAGTTTCTTATAGAGATCGCTACCCTAATGTGATTCCGAAACTAATTACTCGAGATAGCCCCACCCGTACTGAAAACAAAAAACATGACCTCAGTGTTATTTGCCACCAAGAGTCGTCAAGTTCACCTGAGTTCGAACCGTTGTTCGATGAAAACTTGGTGTTAGTAGCCAGTCGTGACTACATGCATAATCATAAGCTCGTGAACCTTAATGATCATAATGAGTTACTGATTCTGATAGGCCGCTGCGAGAGACAGCATGTTATTGAAAACTTATTGGCAGGCCTTACTAACTTAAACTTAGACAATTTTTCTTACGTCGAATACCAACATTTTTATATGGTTAAGAGTGCAATAGAAAATGGAATGGGGGTTGGCCTAATCCCTGAGTACCTTTGTCGTGAGGATTTAGAAAAAGGAAGCTTAGTAAACGTCATGAGTTATCAATGCCAATCTGGTTTCACTTACTCGTTACAGGTAAAAGAACACAAGCGTATGTGCAAAAAAAATCAGCAATTTATGAATTGGTTAAAACAAACAACTACAACTCTATAAAGAAAAGCGGTCTTTGAATCTAGTTGCGTGGACTTGATCATGTGGATTCTAGACACTGGTGTGAGAAACAAAACACTTGATTTAGCTGGACAAAAAAATCAACTAAAAAATACATTAAGCTATTGTAATTAGCAGGAAAAAGCTCAATTTATTTTTTTGGTTGAGTAAAGGTAAACTATTTAGAGTTGGGTAATAGCCAGCTTTCATCGACATACAAACAACTTATTAACCGGGTTTTGATTTGATAGAATCCGGTTGTTGGTTTCCAAAAAATCACCCATTTCTAGCATTACTGTTTAGTCAGATAGACTAGAAATTTCAAAATCGGTTTAGGCTGTATTGCGTTGAGAGCTAGAGTTTTGAGATGCGAAAAATTCAGTTTTTAGCTGAACCCTACAACCTAACCTAAAAAATGATATGAAAATACAAGCCGCCTTGTGTCTGATGTTTGTTTGTTTCAACGTGGTGTTCGCACCAGCAAACGCACAAACCCCAGACAGTAACTTTAGTGATGTTTCAACCTGGAGCATAAATTCAAGTATAAATACCAAGAATAATTTAGCATTAGACGGAAACCCTTCAAGCCGCTGGACGACGCGAACTCGACAGAACCCAGGTCAATTTTTCGAGATTGATTTCAATACTATTAAAACGTTTGATCGCGTCGTTCTCGACTCTGCGCGCAGTGCTATGGACTTCCCTCGCGAGTACGAAGTACTTGTTTCCCAAAATGGATCAGATTGGGTAACTGTCGCGCAGGGCGCACCAGACGCTGCCAATCAAATTGTGATTGATTTTGATCAACAAAACGCACGTTTTCTGAGAATTGAGCAACAAGGCAGCGATGGCTTTTATTGGTGGTCAATTCATGAGCTCGTAATCTCCCTGGAAAACTCTGTCACAACCCTAGAGCCGCCAACAGATGATGTTGTAAATGCCATTAGTTTTTTGAACCAAGCAACTTTTGGTACAACTCAAAATGAGCTTCAGGCACTACTTCGTTTGGATGATGAGATTGACGTAGCATTTGAAAAGTGGATAGACCAACAGTTGTCGATGGATGGAACGGATAACATTTTTGATATGCAGTTAGCTAACTACCCGGCCGACCCTAACTTTGTTCGGAATAACGATACTTTTGTTGATCAATGGTTTCTCAATGCGGTTGAGGCGCCAGATCAATTGCGCCAGCGAGTAGCCTGGGCTTTGTCACAAATATTCGTCGTTTCTGTCCGAGGCGCGGGTCTTCATCGTCGCCCTTTCGGCGTCGGAGATTATTATGATTTACTCATTCGAGACGGCTTGGGAAGTTACCGCGAACTGCTTGAAAAAGTCACCCTACACCCATCAATGGGACAGTACCTTTCTATGGCCGGCAATCAACGAGCCAACGAAGAAGGTACTATTTCGCCTGATGAAAATTATGCCCGAGAGGTAATGCAGTTATTCAGTGTTGGCCTTGTTCAACTAAACATCGATGGCACCCCGGTAACCGCCCCGAGTAGTAGTGGCCAAGATCAAATACCTGTCGCTACTTACGACATGGCCACCATCGAAGGCTTTGCTAGAGTCTTTACCGGCTGGAACTACCAATGCGACGACTCAAATGAGCGACGATGCGAATTTGATAGATTGCGGGTAACTGAAGAACCGCCAACGCGTACTTTTAATCAAGTCGCACCTTTGATTATGTACCCAGAGCAGCATGAGCCTGGTACTAAGCATTTATTACAGTACCCAGGTGCCGTTAGCGAATTACCAGCAGGTCAAAGTGGCGAGCTAGACTTAGAAATGGCGTTGGATAATATCGCTGATCACCCCAACGTGGGGCCGTTTCTCTCTAAGCAACTAATTCAGAAATTAGTCACCAGCAACCCTTCGCCAGCCTATATCGAAAGAGTGGCAAGAGTGTTCAATAATGATGGAACAGGTGCACGGGGTAACCTAGGGGCGGTTGTTCGAGCAATATTACTCGATACCCAAGCGCGAGCGGCAATCACCCCAGCTAATATTGAAACAGCCGGGAAAATTAAAGAACCGATCATGCGAATTATTCATTTGTGGCGAAACTACGGTGTCTACGCAGGTACTGGCCGAATAGATGCAAGTACAACTTTTCAAGGCGGTCGGTTTTCCCCTAGTGACGAAATTGAGCAAGGCCCACTTCAGGCGCGTAGTGTGTTTAATTTTTATAGTCCTTCGTTTGCACCAACCGGAGAAATTCAAGACGATAACTTAGTTGCGCCCGAGCTTCAATTAGCCAATGAGTTCTTGAATACGACTTTTAGCAATTATTTATATGATCAGATATTTAGGTTCACATCTGCGGATGATCAGCGCAGAGATGGTCGAGCTTTTATTAATATTGATGAGGAAGTAGAGCTGGCAGAAGACTTGGCGACAGATGAGATAGTTGATTTGGTGGCCGTAAAGCTATTTGGAAGAGAAGACCGAATCTCGACGACATTACGTGATCACGTTGTCAGAGAAGTCGACTTAATCAACGCCAGAAATGACCGGGATTTCGAAAATCGTGCTTCAACGGCGATTTTTCTAATCGCTACCTCCCCAGAATTTGCTTGGCAACAGTAACCCAGGATTTTTATTATGAATAATTTAAATAAACAACGTCGTAATTTTATCAAAGCCACCGCAGCAGGTGGCTTGTCATGCGCAATGGGTCTACCGGGAACCATTGCCGCACAAACGCTGGGCACCGGATTCTCTGATTACAAAGCATTAGTCTGTGTGTTTTTAGCGGGCGGGAATGATTCTTGGAACACCTTTGTGCCGGCTAGCAATGCTGAATACGGCGCTTATAGTAGATCTAGGGGTGGTACTAATGGCAGTGGGTTGGCAATTTCACAATCAGATTTGCTTAAAGTTGATGACGGTCAATATGGGTTTCACCCGAGCATGGAGGGAATGCGCTCAATGTATAATTCTGGAGATTGTGCGGTTATTGCAAACGTTGGTCCACTCATTATGCCAACCACGCCAGCGCAGTTTAAAGATGCCAGTGTCGGTTTACCCCCACAACTTTTTTCACACAACGATCAGCAAGACCAATGGCATACCCTTCGTGGTGAACGCCTATCAACATCGTCAGGTTGGGCTGGGCGTATAGCGGACGGGTTTGGTTCAAGGTTGGGAGCACAGCAATTACCCGCCAACATTTCGCTGGCTGGAACAACTTTGTTTCAAGCGGGTGACCTGACAACACCTTATGTAATGGGCGCTGGCGGTGCAACTACGTTTGATGGCTTGGACCCTGACGATACCATCAGCCGAACTTTTCAAGACATTGCGACCGCCCCGTATGAAAATATATATCAGCGCGGTTTTGGCGATGTGCAAAGACGTGCTTTTGAGTTTTCAGATACGGTGACGCAAAATTTAGGTGCGGCAAGGGACTTCCAGGCCTTTAGTGACTTTCTAGGTGCTGATGACCTTGATGCTGACCTTAATCTTGGCCTTGCCGTTCAACTAAACACTGTTGCTAAGATAATCTCACGGCAATCTCAGTTATCTATGTCGCGCCAAGTATTCTATGTCCAACTTGGTGGTTTTGATACTCATGATAATCAAAATAACGAACAACCATTATTACTTGAAAGTGTCAGCAGATCCATGAAAGCGTTTCACGATGCGATGGGCGAAATTAATATGCAAAATTCGGTAACGGCCTACACAGCTTCAGATTTTGCTCGCACATTGACTTCTAACGGCGATGGCTCTGATCATGGCTGGGGTGGTGTTCACTTTGCCGTTGGTGGTTCAGTTAATGGCGGTGAGATATACGGCAATTACCCTATTCTTGAGTTGGGTGGTGAACTTGAAATAGGCAGAGGGCGCTTTATTCCGACTATCTCCAGTGACCAATACTCAGCCACATTGGCAAGTTGGTTTGGTGTGGATGATCAAAATCTCTCAGGGATAGCACCCGGCATCGGCAACTTCCCTTTCGCTGAACGAAACCTCGGTTTTATGGCATGATGATTTAGCATACCCACCGATAAATGAGGCTTCAAGTTGTCAACTTGAAGCCTTTATTTTAAATAGCTGAATAACACAAGCTATGCATTTTTAAACGACTCTGCAATTTGGGAGTCTGCTCCCTAATTTGAGCCAAATTTAATTACTTCTCAGCTTAGATGACGATCAACGACATCAAAGATTTTGTGGTGTCTAATTAAAAATGAAATTCAAAGAAAATGAGCATTATTGTAGCTGCCTCGGCAAGAATATTAATGGCGATAGGCCTAAACCGACAGCATTTTCATATTGATTTATCCGCGTTTAAATAAGCCCCAGAATGATCGCATTTAGCTGATTTAAAAAATTAAGAACCCGTTAGAAATTTCACAGACCAGTAAAATATACCTTGCCTTGTGATATAACTATTTATTAGATCTTAAGGCGGTAAAAAAGGTGATACGTGGATAGAGTAGATTATTTACACCAAAAAATTCAGTCGCTTCCGGTCACACGTAGTGCACAAGCGTTAAAGTGTTTTCAAGAGTTATTAGTAGAAAGGCTTGATGCGTCAAATGTGCTTTGGTTCGCCGTTTACAAAGGAACGTATGG
>JALZVW010000057.1 GCA_023301745.1 Arenicella sp.
TCAGCAGCAAAGCAATAGGCAGCGTATTGGCTAATAATTGATCGCTTAGACCAATCTCGGAATAATTTTGATTGATGGCGAACCACAGCGCGTAGGCCGACAGAACGAGCAACATGCCTCGGTAAGCCCAGCGCAAAAGATAATGATCTCGATCGGCGATGTATTCGCTGTTGTGCGATACAGCGCGGCTCAACGACGACGCGATTAAATAGCTAAACCAGGCAACGGCGAACCATAAAATCTCAGCTTTGTGTGTAAAGAAAATAAATAGGCTAAGGGCCAATAACGTAATGAGCTTGCTTGCTGATATCGATAAAAACGACGAAACACCTTTCCCAACACCGTCATTTTGATCGGGCAGCTCGTCTAAGAGCAAGGTAAACACATAAAACATCGCATACCATGCGGTATAGGCCACATGAGAAGGCCAAGCCGACACACGTAAGTAAGATACACCGACGCCAGGTAAAAGCACAAACAAAATTGCGGCGACCAGAGCTAGCCGCTTATCTTTACTTAAACCATAGGCGAACAAGTAAAATGCCATCACTTTAAACATACCAACCCAAGCGGTTAGCGAGTTCCAATATACCGCAATAGAAACGCCTGACAGCTCCTTGGCAAGCGCTAAATTTCCATGCCAAAGCGGCGGGTAATAACGTGTCGGCAGCCCAGTTAAATGCCCTATCGTTGGGCTATAAGTATTGTCTAAGGAAATCTTGTTCGCTAATGACATATGCCACCAAGCATCGGTCATTTGCTCGATTAGCGCCCCGTTATAAAACAACACCACAAATACGAAGAGGTATAACCCCAAACGTAAAAAACTTATTTCAAAACGAAAAGCTCGGCGTTTTTCTGGTGCCGAGATAAGTTTGCTTACTAAATAGACCAGTACGCCGGCCAGCAGCATCAATGGCCACTTTGCCAATGAAAAGTCTAAGGATAAATAATCTAAGGCCAGCAAAAGCAAGCCGTTGACACTCAATGAAATGAAAAATGAGCTCAGTAGCTGTGACTCTAAAGGCTGAGTTAACACTCTAAATGATTCGAACCATGACCGAAGCAGCCACGTCAGCATTAAACCATTGGCTAAAAATAGACAGAAAATCCAAACATGAGATTCGACATTAAAAAAGATCGGCATCACAGGCGGTAGAACTCCTTGTACCATCTGGCGAAGCGCTCAACACCTTGATTTACCGACACCGAAGGCTGATACCCAAAGTCGCGTTGTAAATCGTCGGTGTTGGCCATCGTTCTCGGCACGTCACCATCTTGCATCGGCATCATATTGATCTTAGCGGGGACCCCTAAGTGCTGACTCATGTACTCAATGAATTCCATCAGCTGAACTTGTTCTCCTCGGCCAATATTGTAAACCTTGTAACTGTTCGAGGCCTGTGGGCTTTCGACAATTTTAACCACGCCTTGTGTAATATCGTCGATATAAGTGAAGTCCCTAATCATATTACCGTTGTTGTAAACGGGAATTTCTTCACCTTTAAGCATACGCGAGGCAAAACGAAAGGGCGCCATGTCCGGCCTGCCCCACGGGCCATAAACTGTGAAAAAGCGCAGGCCGGTACAGCGAATATTGTAGAGGTGCGCATAGCTATGCGCCATCAACTCATTGGCTTTTTTGGTCGCTGCGTATAAAGACACAGGATTGTCGACTCGATCGCTTTCAGAAAATGGGAAGTTTTCATTTGCGCCGTAAACCGAGCTTGACGATGCGTAGACCAAATGCGCGACCTTACTTTGGCGGCAACCCTCTAAAATATTTCCAAAACCGACGAGGTTAGAGTCAATATAAGACTGAGGGTTTTCAATTGAGTAACGTACGCCGGCCTGCGCGGCTAAATTAACCACAACATCGAATTTATAACGCTCAAATAGGCTCGACATCTGAGCCCGATTTTCAATATTGAGCTCATTCATCGAAAACTTCGATGCGTTCTTATGTTTATTTATTTGTTCAACGCGAGCTTGCTTGAGAGCGACGTCGTAATAATCGTTAAAATTATCAACGCCAATAATTTCATGGCCGTGGCTTAATAATCTTTGACTAAGGTCGGCTCCAATAAAGCCGGCGGCACCGGTAATAAGAATCTGCATTATCGAATCAATTGGGCAGCAAGCGGCTGCGTCTATTTATTTACAAAGTTGCGCCTAGTATATATTACAATCTGCTTCATAATGAGCCGCTAGCGGTCTATTCAATCTAACGTAGACTCAGATACGCTAATTAAGCGTCACTAACACTAAACACCAAATGAACGCATCTATTAAAATCATATCGGCTCGCTGGGTTGTTCCCGTGGTACCGCGAAATACCGTCTTGGAAAACCATGCCGTGGTCGTCGAAAACGGCATAATTATTGACCTGTTAGACACTCAATCAGCGCTCGAGAAATATCAGAGTGCGGAGCATATCAACCGTGAATCGCACGCACTGATTCCAGGCTTAATCAACGCGCACACGCACGCGGCCATGAGTTTATTCAGAGGCATCGCCGACGATGTCCCACTAATGGAGTGGTTAGAGGGCCATATTTGGCCGGCGGAAGCGAAATGGGTAAACCCAGATTTTATGCGCGATGGCGCTCAGCTGGCCATTGCTGAAATGTTAATGAGCGGAACAACGTGCTTTAACGACATGTATTTTCATTCGGACACAGTCGCACGAGTGGCACAAGATATGGGTATCAGAGCCTTTGTCGGCATGATTGTATTGGACTTTCCGAGCACTTGGGCTGCCAACGCTGATGAGTACTTCGATAAAGGCATGCGGGTACATGACGAGGTCCGAGCGCTGTCGCGGGTCAATACCACAATGGCACCTCACGCACCCTACACCGTATCCGATGCGTCATTAGCAACCGCTCGCACCTACGCCGACGAACTCCAAATACCTATTCACATGCATGTGCACGAAACCGCCGATGAAGTGACTAGCGCATTGGAAACCAATGGCGTAAGACCATTGGCTCGATTACACCAGCTAGGTCTTTTAAACCCCAGAATGATGGCGGTACACATGACACAGTTGACCGACGACGAGATCACCTTGTCAGCGGAACAAGGCATTCATGTGGTTCACTGCCCAGAGTCGAATTTAAAGCTTGCTAGCGGCCAATGCCCAGTGGCCGACCTACTCCGCGCGGGTACTAACGTTTGTTTAGGAACCGACAGTGCATCGAGCAACAATGACTTGGACATGCTTGGCGAGATGCGCACAGCCTGCCTCATTGCAAAGACCACGGCCAATGATGCCCGTGCCCTACCGGCCTGGCAGGCGCTTGAGATGGCTACCATCAATGGTGCCACCGCGCTAAATGTTCAGAATGAAATTGGCTCGCTTGAAATAGGCAAATCTGCCGACATGGTGGCACTCGATTTAAACCACTTGTCTACCCAGCCTGTTTATAATCCAATATCACAAATCGTGTATAGCGCGTCACGCGAACAAATAAGCGATGTCTGGATCGAAGGCAAAGCACGTGTAAGCAATAAGCAACTTCAAAACGTAGACGTACAGCAAATTTTAAGTAACGCCGCCCTCTGGGGCGAGAGACTCAGTAATCATGACTAACACTATTGACGCGGCGGCCAATGTCGACCCGAACGAAATTAAGAAATTTGAAGATCTTGCGTCTCGCTGGTGGGATTCCGAAAGCGAATTCGCTCCGTTACACGCGATTAATCCGCTACGTACCGAATACATTAATCTGCACTCCCCCGTAAAAGGCTTAAAGCTGTTAGACGTTGGTTGCGGTGGCGGCTTAATTAGCGAAGCCATGTCGGCGTTTGGCGCGCAAGTAACCGGCATAGATATGGGGGAAGCGCCTTTAAGTGTCGCCAAGCTGCATTTGCTTGAGAGCGGCGAAAAAGTCGAGTATCTGAAAATTACCGCTGAAGAATTAGCCGAGCAACAGCCCGAGACATACGATGTTGTAACCTGCCTAGAAATGCTAGAACACGTTCCTGATCCAAGCTCAGTAATCGAAGCATGCGCAAACATGCTCAAACCCGGTGGCGATATTTACTTTTCAACGATTAATCGTAACCCTAAGGCCTGGCTAATGGCCATTGTCGGTGCAGAATACATATTAAACCTAATTCCACGTGGCACGCATGAATACGATAAATTGATTAAACCTTCGGAGTTAAGCCAGTACGCTCGGCACGCGGGCCTTGAAATGCAAGGCATGATTGGCTTGCACTACAACCCGCTGACCAAAGCCTACAAGCTCGCACCCGGTGTCGATGTGAACTATATGATTCACTGCACTAAAGCCATTTAAGTTAGGAATCGTTAATGCAATTAAAAGCAGTTTTATTAGACTTAGACGGTACGCTAGTTGATACAGCCCCGGATATGGTCGGCTCGTTAAATCGAGTACTCACCTCCCATAAACGGCCGACAGCCGACGTGGCTCTCGCCAGTAAACTAGTCTCCAATGGCGGTAAAGCACTTATCGAATTTGGCTTTGGTGACCATATTGGCAAAGATGGCATTCCCGCCGTCGACCAACTGGTGCAAGAGTTTCTCGCTAACTACAAAGAATTCGTCGCCAATGACAGCGTCGTTTACGCAGGAATGGAACACGTTTTAGCCTATTGTGAAAGCAACGGTTTGAAATGGGGTGTCATCACCAACAAACCTCTGCATTTGGCCAAAGATCTATTAGAAGGATTAGGCCTGCTTGAACGCTGCGCAATCTTACTTGGTGGCGACAGCCTGCCAGTCAAAAAACCAGACCCAGTGCCAATGCTGCATACTTGCATGGTACTCAGCCTGGCACCCAGCGAATGCTTGTATGTGGGTGACCATATACGCGACATCCAAGCAGGCAACGCGGCGGGCATGGATACCGCTACGGCCTTATGGGGTTACATTGGTGCCCAAGAACAACCGAACGATTGGGAGGCTAACTACATGCTAAACACGCCCGATGGCCTATTGAATTTAGTCAAAGAAAAGCATTCTGAGTCTTGAACTTTAGTTATCTTATCGACATCATAACGCCGCCGGCAGCTTGCAGGCTAAGGCTGAACTCGCGACGCTTCTAGAAACCATAAACACATTCAAATTACGCTAGCACCATGATTCAAATAGATTGGCAAGACTATCACCCTAAACCAGACGACTTTAAAGACAAGATCATCTTGGTGACTGGCGCGGCAGATGGCATTGGCAAAGCCGTTAGCATCGCGCTTGCTGAGCAAGGCGCGGTGGTTTTAATGCTCGACAGAAAGGCCCGTCACTTAGAAAAATTATTCGATGAGATCGTTGAACGCGGCTATACCGAACCCATCATCTTACCGGTAGATTTGATGGATATCACACCAGAATCGGCCACCGAATTAGCCCAAGCTGTGTACGACGATATAGGCCGACTCGATGGCCTATTACATAATGCCGCCGACTTGGGTTCACCCAGCCCCCTCGATCAATATGACATGGATTATTGGAATTCAGTAATGCATACCAACCTTCAAGCACCTTACATCTTGACCCGTGCACTTTTACCACTGCTCAAACAAGAGCACACCACAAACTTGGTATTTACCTCCGCGGAAGTCGGGCGTGAGGCAGCCGCCTATTGGGGGGCATACAGCATTGCCTACGCCGGCTTAGAAGCACAAATGACAATATGGGCCCAAGAACTTGAAAACGTATCAAACATCAAGGTTAACTCGCTTGACCCTGGCCCGGTACGTACCAGTTTTAGACGACGCTCACACCCAGGCGAGAGCCAACAGTCATTGCCAACGCCGCAAAGTATTACTCGCGCATATTTAAAAGTTTTGTCGGGGCAACATCAATTTCATGCTGACAAATTGGTAGTCTAATTGGCAACCGAAAAGACCCGCCCCCTACCCTAGGTGATTTCGATAGAATAGGTGCTTTCGATAGAATAGGTGCTTTCGATAGAATAGGTGCTTTCGATAGAATAGGTGCTTTCGAATAGAGTCTATTCGCTACTAAAACAGACCAGCGCCTCGAGACCCTTTGCTACGCTGAGTGTTGAGAATTTATCAATGCTCTCGCTCACTCCTCGATCGGGATTCACGTTTTACTAAAAAAACTCGGTAACTTGGCCCCAAATTTAATCGCGAAATAGCTAAACGGGTCTCTTCGTAAACCCAGTTTTCGAAGCGCTAAATACGATTCCCAATTGCCCTTTATCATCGAGGCTAAACTATTGTTCGTCACGCCACCTAAGCGCATTCGCACCCATAGAGTTGGTATATATTTGCTAGTGATAGCGTGTATTTCAAACGCCCGAGCGCAAAACTCCAAGTCAGATTGATAGCGTAATTGAGTGTTAAATAAACCAACTTTTTTATAGACCCGGCGTTTCAAATAGAGCGTCGGGTGAGCCGGCATCCAGCCTTTAAAGCACAAGCCTTGTTGATGATCTCTGGAACGCCAATATCGAGTAACGTCTGATAGATCATGGGCTTTCACATACACTAAATCGGCATAACATGCATCGAGATTCGGGTCTTGATGAGCTTGCGCAACTTGAGAAATCACCGTGTCATTTTGCAGAACATCGTCAGCATTGAGCAAGCCGATCACATCGCCCGTAGCCAGTTCAACGCCTTTATTCATAGCGTCATAAATACCACTATCAGGTTCACTGACTAGCCTAGTTACTCGATTAGAATTAGCCTCAATAACCTCTAAGGTTCGGTCGGTAGACGCGCCATCGATCACTATATGTTCGATATTAGGGTACGTTTGGCCTGCCACCGATCGCAATGCATCACCAATGGTTTGCTCAGCATTGAACACCACGGTGATAATTGAAATTTTCATACGCTAGTAACTAACGCTTACGTGACCGAGTTGGCACACCACTATTGGCTGGTTTTGAAGCACTTGGCTTAGAGCTTGAAGGCTTAGAGGTTTGGTTACCCTCGGATTGACGACTACGGCCTTTATTCGCTACTTTTTTTCGAGCAGGCTTTGCATACGGTTTCGAATCACTTCTACGATCACGCCCCCCTCTGGTTTCTTGCCTTTCACTTGGCTGCGGCCGAGCTTGAGGCCGTCGTGCTTTCGATTTGGCCGCCGAGCTAGAGCCATGCGACGAGTATAACTGGGTCGCGAATTCGTCTTGAATCCCAACTGATGCAACCAATTTCTCCAATTGCATCGGAGCGATCTTAGCATGATGCCCACGCTTAACTTCGCGGGTCAGCTTGATCGTTCCATAGCGAATACGCTTAAGACGCGATACCGTATGACCGACGGCATCCCACATTCGGCGCACTTCTCGGTAACGCCCTTCTTTAATAACGACTTTATACCAATGATTAGTACCTTGGTCAGCCATATCAGAGGCTAGAACACGTTCGAATTTCGCCGGTTTTCCGTCAATATCGACGCCATCACCAGTCAGCAGAGTTAGCGTCTCTTGCGTTGCTGCACCACGAATACGAACCAAGTATTCACGCTCTATTCCGGTCGAGGGGTGCATCAATTTGTTCGCTAGCTCACCGTTATTTGTGAGCAGAATCAAACCACTAGTATTGATATCTAAACGCCCCACAGAAACCCATCGACCACCAGGAATACCGGGTAAATTTTCGAAAATGGTCGGCCGGCCTTTGGGATCTTTACGAGTACAAATTTCGCCTTCTGGTTTATGATAAATCAAGGCCTTGATTTGCTCACCACCGACCTCGCTCAAACTCATTAGTTTCCCATCAAGCAAAATTCGATCGGCCGCTTCGGCGCGATCACCGAGCTTGGCACGTTTGCCATTAACCGATATTCGGCCGTCGGTAATCCAAGTTTCTATTTCACGGCGAGAGCCTAAGCCTGCATGAGCAAGCAGCTTTTGTAATTTATCACTCATTGGGAGTTATTGGTTCTTCCGCGTTTTCAGTACTATTAGGTTCTTGATTCAGCTCTTCGCCGGCTTCGAGAGGCTCGCTATCGGCGTTAGTCGCTTTATTGTCAGCGTCTTCAATCGCTTCTTCTAATTCGTCTAACTCATCTGACTCTGGATGGAGTTCTATCACGTCGGCTTTTTCAGACAACTCTTCTTTGCGCTTAGCGGCTTCATCGTCGTCTTGCACGCCGTCCATCGGCAACGTTAAGTTCATGTCTTTCGCGATTTCTCCCAAAGCTCGCTTATCCATTAGCTCAGGCAGGTCCCGTAAGCTGCTCATATTGAAATATTCCAGAAAACCTTGTGTGGTTCCAAATAAGGCGGGGCGGCCTGGCACATCTCGGTGACCAATTTGAGCCACCCAATCTCGTTCTTCTAAGGTACGAATCGTGTCACTGCTCACCCCTACTCCGCGAATCTCTTCAATGTCGCCTCGGGTGACTGGTTGACGATAGGCAATAATCGATAAAGTTTCGAGCAAGGCACGTGAATATCTTGGTATTTTGTTACCACCTAACTTACGCAACCAAGGTGAGTACTTCTCTTTGGTTTGATAGCGCCAACCATTACCGATTCTACGTAGTTCGATTCCCCTAAACTCACACCTTTCTTGAAGCCCAGTAATTACGTTCTGAATATCCACTTTACTGGGTTGGGCATCTTCAGGGAATAAGGCCATAATTTTCTTCAGGCCTAAGGGAGCCTTAGACGCATACAACGCGGCTTCGATTATATTTTCAAGCTCGCTATCAACCGTTTTGTCACCACCGCCTTGATCGTCACGGTCGCCACGCAGATCAACATTGAGCTGATCGGCTTGCGCATCTTCTTGCATGCTCAAATCTTTTTGTTTCATGTTATTTAACTCAACCTAAATCATAAGAGCCGGCATTAAGCGGCTCTTTTAATATGTATTGGCGCGAGTGGTTCGGTCTGAACAACGACCAACATATCATCGCGGAACAACTCCAAGAGGGCAAGAAACGAAACAACCACGCCCAGGCGCCCTTCTTCTTTACTGAATAACTCACCGAAGCTCAAATATTCTTTGTCTTGCAGTAACTGCAATATATTCGTCATTCGTTCACGCAACGACAAGGTGTCGCGTGTCACAAACATATTTTTATTGGCATCGGCACGGTCAACAATAGACTGAAACGCCTTCACTAATTGGTCCAGCGTTACTTGAGCTTTCATCTCTGGCGGGCTTGGGTCATCGAACAGCACTTCAGACTTAAAAATATCTCGATCAAGTCTAGGGCGATCATCCATCTTGTTAGCGGCTTCGCTGAACCGCTCATACTCTTGTAGTCGACGAATAAGAGCCGCCATAGGGTCTTCTTCATCCTCTAGCTCGGACTTCGGCTTGGGTAGCAACATACGAGACTTAATCTCACCCAAAAGCGCCGCCATCACCAAATACTCAGCCGCCAAATCCAAATTGGCCGCTCGCATCAGCTCGACATACCCCATATATTGACGCGTAATGTCAGCCACCGGAATATTTAATATATCCAGATTTTGTTTACGAATTAGGTATAACAACAAATCCAGCGGGCCTTCAAAACTTTCAAGAACAACTTCTAAGGCATCAGGCGGTATGAATAAGTCTTGAGGCCATTCGTTCATGACCTCGCCCATCACCACAGCACGCATCGTCGCGCTGTATGCCGCTTCTTTAACGACTTCTTCGGGAGCGACTAACTCAGTGTCTTCGTCGACAATCTCAGCGAGCGCTTTATCGGGCACGCGATCAATTACCTGGCCCTGCGCAGGGGCTTCAAGTTTGTCACTTTGCTCGCTTAGTTTATCGTCGCTCATATTTATCTGTTGTCGCTCAAGCTGTTAATTTCGGCTCAAGCTGTTAATTTCGGCTCAAGCTGTTGATTTCGGCTCAAGCTGTTTAATAGTAATCCAAGTTCATACTAGAACGAACTTGTTCCATTGTTTCGTCTGCCGTGTCGCGGGCCTTTTCACAGCCGTCAGCAATGATAGAACGAACTAATGTCGGGTCGTCGATATAAGGTTGTGCCCTCTCGGCAATCTCAGCCTGCTCTTTCAACAACGCCTCGATAAGAGGCTGCTTGCAATCGACACAACCAATACTGGCGCTGCGACAGCCCTCTTCGACCCACGATTTAGTGTCACTGCTTGAATAAATATGATGAAACTCCCACACCGGGCAGCGATTTGGGTCACCAGGGTCATTACGCCGAACCCGAGCTGGGTCAGTTGGCATGGCTCGAACCTCTTTTTCTATTCGAACGGGGTCATCGCGCAACGCAATAGTATTGCGATATGATTTCGACATTTTCGCGCCGTCTAGCCCAGGCAACTTCGAAGCTTCAGTAAGCGTTGCTTCAGGCTCGGTCAAAATAGACCGCCCGCCGCCTTCTAAAAAGCCAAATAAACGCTCATTTTCAGCGTTAGTAAGATTTTGATTGCTCGCGAGTAAAGCATGAGCCTTTTCTAAGGCCTCATGGTCACCGCGCTCGGTGTAAGCATTGCGAAGGTTACGATACAACTTTGCCCCCTTTTTGCCGAGTTTTCTAATCGCTTCTTCAGCCTTTTCTTCAAAACCTGGCTCACGGCCATACAAATAATTAAAACGCCGAGCGATCTCGCGCGTCAACTCAATATGAGGAACTTGGTCTTCACCGACGGGCACCTGAGACGCGTGATACAACAAGATATCGGCCGCTTGCAATACCGGGTATCCAAGAAAACCGTGAGTCGACAAATCTCGCTCACTTAGCTTCGCTTGCTGGTCTTTATAGGTCGGCACGCGCTCTAGCCAGCCAAGTGGTGTCATCATTGATAACAATAGGTTCAACTCAGCATGCTCAGGAACGCGCGACTGAATAAACAAGGTCGCTCTACTCGGATCAACCCCTACCGCTAGCCAGTCGATCACCATTTCCCAAACGTTATCGTTAATAGTTGATGAGTCTTCCTCATAATGTGTTGTCAGAGCGTGCCAATCGGCGACAAAGAAATAGCAGTCGAACTCGTGTTGCAAGTTCAACCAGTTTTTCAAAACACCATGATAGTGACCGAGATGCAAACGACCGGTTGGGCGCATGCCCGAAACAACTCGATTAGGGTGACCAGACTTAGAAATCATTAATTTAACGCATTATTTTTAAAGTTAAAGTGTACATTTATGAACGCTTAAACACTAGCCTTCCAAGCCAGTGAACAGGCGGTTTATTCGATCTACTACTTATTGAGAAAAGCGATATCGCCCGCACCTTCACGCAGAATTCTGAGCCGCGTATCGTGCCAGTCGATCACCGTTGACGGCTCCAGCGTACCCAGACCGCCATCAATGACTAAGTCTACATCGTGCTCTAGTTGTGCTCGAATATCATCTGGATCAGCCATTGCTAACTCCGCCTCAGGCAAAATCAAACTGGAACTCATGATCGGCTCACCCAACTCCGCCAACAGCGCTTGTACAATGGCGTTGTCAGGTATCCGAATGCCAATGGTGCGCCGCTTGGGGTGTACTAAACGATTGGGCACTAGGCGTTTCGCCGCAAGAATGAAGGTATAGGGCCCAGGAGTTAACGCTTTAATCAAACGAAACTGCTCGTTATCAATCTTAGCGAATTGGGAGATTTGCTTCAAATCATGCGCAACTAAGGTGAAATTATGGTCTCGATTGAGCTTACGAATTCGCCTAATACGGTCAACCGCGCGTTTATCGTCTAAGTGGCAGCCCAGGGCATAGCTCGAGTCGGTCGGGTATGCGACCAAACCGCCGCGACGAACGATCTCAACCGCTTGCTGAATCAATCGATGTTGTGGGTTTTGATGGTGAATATGAAAATACTGAGCCATGACTAGGTAGTCGATCCCATTAAATAGCCTTGGTCGTTAGTCTGCTAAGCACTTGATCATCAAAGTCATTACTTTCTAAAGCCGAGCGATAGTGCGCTAGCTCGACTAATTCCAGCAATGGTTCAATTACGAATAGGCGGTTTTCCATTCTAGGGTGCGGCACGGTTAAACGCTCACTATCACTAGTTTGGTCGCCATAGAGCAGCAGATCAATATCGATGAGCCTAGGTGCGTTTTGATTGCCAACAACTCGTTCGCGACCTAGCGTATTTTCAATCACTTGAATATCATCGAGTAATTCGATCGCGCTGAGATGAGTTTCGAGCTCGACAACACAGTTGATAAAGTCAGCTTGGTCATCGTACCCCACCGGCGATGAACGATAAAAGCTTGAGCACCGAAGAGACTCAGACGAGGGCAAATGTCTCAACGCGGTGATCGCATCGAGCATTTGCTGAATCGGGTCTCCAAGATTAGCACCAAGCCCTAAGTAGGCCAAGGTTGGCATCACTAGCCTAAAATTGGCTTGTCATCACTGTCAGCCGCCGGGCCGACCACTCGGCGTTTATGCCTTACTTTGACCTTTTTATTACTGCCCGAGGACGTCACGCCAAACTCGTCGGCGGGGCGAGCTTCTTGAAAGCGTGGTTCCGAGTTTGTTCGCCCTCTCGAGTTTTGACGGTTAGTGCTTGGGCCGTTGCGACGTTGACCACCATTATTGGTGCGTTTTTTACTAGAACGCTTCTTTCCAGCCTTTGAACGGCGTGGGCTATTAGTTTGTTCGCCATTACCAGCGTTGGAGTTACCCACATTCGCGTTACCTGCATTGACATTACCGCCGTTGCCGTTATTCGCTTGATTCTGGTTGTTCGGCCTGCGGCCTCTTTGGCCACCTGTCTTCTTCTGGCCAGTGTTATTAGCTCTGCCGTTTGAATTACTTTGCTGGCCCCGTTGAGCGCCGCCTTGGGTTTGCTTTTTACGCCCGCCATTGTTCTGACTACGGTTTTGTTTTTGCTGATTATTGTTGCGTCCGTTGCCATTACCTAAACCACCGTCATAGCCGTCGCCAAATACTGTATTGCCGTAGTTATCAGCATAGTCTACAGAGTTAAAGTTGACATCATTGGTGTCTTCATCATTCGGGCTTTGGCGAGGTTGCCGGTCTTTTTTATAGGTCTTATTTAACTCAGAAATCATGGCCTCACGGTCGTTCGGCTCAACTTCTTGAATTTCGGTCCACCATTCACTTATTTCTTCATCGACTTCATGCACCATGGTGCGCAGCAATAGGAAATCGTACGCCGCTCGAAATCGACGGTTATTCAAACACGCCTTTACCATACGCGGATTGCGTTTAATAAGACGAAAGTGGATATTCCAGATATCCAAAATAATTTCAGCCAGACGACGCGGCACCGCCACGTATTGATTTTGATCGCGCAGCCCATCATTCATTGCAACGCGCCATGCATGCGACTCATTAGCGCCGTCGTCCATCAAGACTTGGGCATCGGCTTTAACAGGGTCCCACATCATGCAGGCGAACAAAAACGCGGGTATAACCGGCTTACCCTGCTTGATACGCTTGTCAGTATTCTGCAATGCACGCTCTGGAAGACCTTCAACACCGTCGATCGCGACTTGATCGGTAAATGGAAATAGGTATTTAAATAGACCATATTTGCGCAATAGCAAATACGTTTCGTAAGCCGCCCCGCCATGAAAAAGTTTAAGCACTTCTTCAAAAAGGCGCGCATTGGACACATGAGAAAGCAGTGCACCTTGCTCTTCTATCATTTTCAGCGCTTCGGATTCCATTTCAAACCCGAGCTTACCGGCAAAGCGAATCACTCGAAGCATTCGAACAGGGTCTTCCGTAAAGCGCTGTTCTGGCGCGCCGATGCTTTTCAGCTTGCCCGCTTTAACGTCGTCTATACCGTTCATGAAATCAAGTATCTCGCCATTAACACTGTCGTAATACATGGCATTAACAGTGAAATCTCGACGCACTACATCTTCTTCGATGCTTCCGTAGACGTTATCTCGTAATAGCTGACCTTGGTCGCCTTCACTCATTTCATTTTGACCGACACGCTCGCGATCATTAGCATCGGCTCTAAACGTCGCAACTTCGATTACTTCATAACCAAAACGAACATGAACTAACTTAAATCGACGGCCTATAATGCGTGCGTTGCGGCCGAACGTTTTCTTTATTTGCTCCGGTGTGGCATTGGTCGAGACATCGAAGTCTTTGGGTTTAGTGCCGATAATTAAATCGCGGACGCAACCACCGACCAGGTAGGCTTGGTAACCCGCCTCTTGTAAGCCTTCTACGACCTTTAAGGCCTTCGGACTGATATTGTCATTACTGATTCCCGCGTCTGAGGCGGAGATAATATTGGCTTGAATGTTTTTTTGGGTCACAAAGAGTCTCTTCTTATTTGGGAAACTAACGTGTTCGCACTTACCCAGCCCAATACGAGTTAACGTAAGGAATGGTTCCGGCGATCGTTTATCTATATAAAATTAAATTAGTTAAATTGCGTAAGCAAATGGTTTAAAAAATCGAGAAATAATAAAGTACCCGCTAACAAAAACCCTTATGTCAGCTCGCCCATATTAGTTTACTTTTTTTGGTGTGTTTTCTTGGTCTAAACCGTTGAGTAGACTTTTGTTTTATCGGTTAGCGGCGACTTTATTAAACGCACTGTGCAGCAAATCAGCAATGATGCTACGGCGTTTAGACTTCTACAACGAGAAACGCGGCTAACTATTTATTCCTAGCGTCATTTTGCACAATAATGACGCCAGTTACCAGCCTTTTTATCGCTTTAAAACTTGGTTTCAAGCTTAAATGACTGATTTTAACATTGAGGGCCCTTCGCCTAGCCTCTTGGGTGATGTTGTGCGTGCATCGACTGCAATCGTTCTCGTGCAATATGGGTGTATATTTGAGTAGTCGAAAGGTCGGCATGGCCTAATAACATTTGTACTGAACGTAAGTCAGCGCCGTGGTTAATAAGGTGTGTCGCGAACGCATGCCTTAAAGTGTGCGGCGAGAGAGCTTGCTCAATTCCAGCCTTTAGCGCGTATTTCTTAATGATGTGCCAGAACGCTTGACGAGTCATACCGGCGCCTCGCGCAGTAACAAACATAGCATCAGTTTGTCGCTGCTTTAGCAACGCTATTCGGGCACCTTGCTGATATTGCTCAATCCAATCCACAGCTTGCTCACCTAGAGGTACTAAGCGCTCTTTATTACCCTTGCCAACAATTCTAACAACACCGACCTGCAAGCTCACCTCCAACAGCGTTAGATCGACCAATTCACTAACGCGAAGCCCAGTCGCGTAGAGCGTCTCAAGCATCGCTCTGTCGCGAAGCCCGAGCGATGTTTGAGTATCCGGAGCATTAAGTAAATCATCAACCTGTTGTTCGCTCATTGCCTTCGGCAGAGGGCGACCCTGCTTCGGCGAGAGAACCTGCGCGCAGGGGTCTTTGCTTACCCGATTCTCGCGGATTTGATATCGAAAGAAACGCCTCAGAGTCGAAAGAACACGCGCACTGCTGCTCGCTTTGGTGCCTTGCGCCATCATAAAGCCAAGAAACTTTTGAACATCCGATTGCTCGACGACGGTGAGTTCCTTATCGCCGATAAATTTGGCAAACCGATGCAAGTCTGAACGATAAGCACTAAGTGTATTTTTAGACAGGCCTGACTCAAGCCACATGGCATCAATGAACAAATCGGTATGATCTTGATTCAGCAAGCTTACCACCGGCTTCGGATTCGTTGGATCAGAGTTCATTAAAGGCACCAACCTCGTTACGATCAGCTATTAGAAAAGCGTCAGCAACCAACTTTAACGGCGCTAGGTCAACATCGCAGGTGCCACCGTCAATCAACTTAGCAAATCGCGCGTAAATGGTTTCGTATTCACCATGCTCAGACCACACTGGCACGTCGACATGATCGCCATCGAGCAGCAAACTAGCGCCACCATCTTTAATCTGCAGTAAGCCATCGTTCGTTTGAAAGTCTATATTCCACGCTTCACCATGACTAACTCGCCAATCAAACTGGCCCGAGATCTCAACACCATCAGAGGTTTTAAAATCAATGTTAGCGGCAATCGGCGCCGCCTTGTTTGATGGAAAACTCAAACGGGCCTTACTCACATAGGCCGGTATTCTTAGGCAGTGAGTCAAAATAGATAGACCATTAATGCCTGGATCAAAAACACCCAAGCCCCCGGCTTGCCAAATCCATTCTTGGCCAGGGTGCCATTTTCTCACGTCTTCTTTCCAACAAAGCGACGCTGAACGTAATGTGCGCTGTGACAAGAGAGCTTTAGCCGTTTCAACAGCCGCACCATGCCTTGAGTGCCAGGTCGCATACAAAGTGACACCATTTCTTTCAGCAAGTTGTGCTAGGTGCTCGACTTCTGAAACCGTTGCGCCAGGCGGCTTTTCTAATAATACATGTTTGCCTTTTTCTAATGCTAACTGCGCCGCGGCTTGCCGATATTGGGGTGGCATGCATAAGGCCACTGCATCTAAATCAGTGGCATCAAGCATAGCCTTAATATCATTAAAAGATTGAACGCCATCGACACACGCATTGCGACTGGCGGTTGCGGTTAAACTAAACTGCGCATTGTTAGAAATGGCTGGCAGGTGCTGATCACGAACAATCTTACCGACGCCGACAACCCCTAGCTTAATAATTTTATTGGCCATAATTAATTTTAGATTCGTTAACTAATCAATAACACTCTAACGCGTGATTCATGTCGGCTAACAACAACGCTCAACACAAGCGAGCTATGGCCTCAACGATACCATTGCGCCAAGGTCTCTAGAACTCAGTCTATTAGTGCATCTACCTCTATATTGTCGCATAATTGGCGAGCTATCAATTTATTATCTTTGCAGACAGGGCGCACCATCATGTCAAACCAACGCCTCATACTAGGCTCGTCGTCACCATTTCGAAAAATGCTACTGGAGCGTTTGATGATTCCGTTTGATACCGCTAATCCCGATATTGACGAATCGTCTCTCGATGCAGAAACCCCTGTCGAGTTAGTTGAGCGTCTAGCCATTGCCAAAGCGCAAGAAATTGCAATAACGCACCCCGATTGCTTGATTATTGGTTCTGATCAGGTTGCCCTACATGGCACTGAAATTGTTGGTAAACCGCACACTCATGAAGTAGCCGTTGCACAATTACGAGCAGCATCGGGTAAAAAAATAGAGCTCTTTACGGGCTTAGCATTGCTGAATTCTGCAACAGGTTCAATCCAATCCGAAGTCATTCCATTCACTGTGCACTTCAAACAATTGAGCGACTCGACAATCGAGCGCTATCTACGCAAAGAAGAACCTTATAATTGCGCAGGCAGCGTCAAGTCAGAAGGCTTGGGCGTCGCCCTATTTGAGAAATTCGAAGGCGAAGACCCAAATGCTTTAATCGGCCTGCCTCTAATTCGCTTGGTCGCAATGCTTGAGAATCAAGGATTCGACGTGTTCGACGGCTAAAGCAATGCTTGACCAAATCACCCCCATCATTGCCACCTACAATGAAGCGCCTAACATTGAGCGTGTGCTAAGCGCTCTAAGCTGGGCCGACGAGGTATTAGTAATAGACAGCTTTAGCGACGATGCGACCCTCGAGCTATGCGCGAAATTTAACAACGTTCGCGTGATTCAAAACAAATATACCGGCCCAACAGACCAAAGCAACTTTGGTTTGGCGCAAGACATCCAAACCGAATGGGTGCTGTCAATGGATGCCGATTATGTGCTCACGCCAGCCTTACAAAACGAAATGGCAAAATTAGCGCCTATTAATAGCGCAGTACAAGGGTTTGAAATAGGCTTTGAATATCTAATCAATGGTCGAGCCCTTAGAGGCTCGTTATACCCACCGCGCACCTGCTTGTATCGTCGAAAATCGGCGTATTACCGGCAAGATGGACACACACAACGTGTTGTCATCGAAGGGCTCGTTCTGGCTTTAGAGAACAAAATACAGCACGACGACCGTAAGCCTTACAGTCGCTGGTTAGCATCTCAACGAAAATACGCATCTCAAGAGGCTCAAAAATTGACTGGTGCCCGCTGGCAAACTCTATCTTGGCCTGATCGTCTGCGCTATTTGGGAATCGCGCCATTGGCCGTTATTCCTTACACACTACTCATTAAAGGCTTAGTATTTAGCGGCCTTGCTGGGCTTGAATACACTTGGCAACGAGTCATTGCCGAAGTGTATTTACAACGAGCAAGAGTGAAACTCAAATTCAAACAACAAGATACTCAGTGAATGCACTGAGCACAGATAAAATCAATTTAGAACAACTATTGTAGCGTCAGTTGCCCATTCAAAACATTGGTCACACTTGAACTAATCGACACGCCTAAGTCTTGTGCAAACTGCTGAAGAAAATCAGGCTTGAATGAATAATCAACAATCGCCTCGTGGCCAATCACTTCTCGCGCAACATAATCCAAACTACCAAATTCATCAATTAAACCAAGTTCTCTTGCTTGTTCGCCACTCCAAAACAAGCCGCTGAATAAATCAGGATTATCACTTAGACGATCGCCTCGGCCTGCTTTGACTCGATCAATAAACTGTTGATGCACAATCGCTAACATTTGCTTTGCATGAGCTTGCTGACTTTCTTTGACTGGCAAAAACGGATCTAAGATAGCCTTGTTGGTTCCAGCGGTTAATGATCGACGCTCGACGCCTAACTTCTTTAACGCATCGACGAAGCCAAAGCTGTCCATTCGAACACCAATAGAACCGACAATAGATGACGGGTTAGCAAAAATTTGGTCGGCGGCCGCGGCGATATAATACCCACCAGAGGCGCACACATCAGACACCACTACATGCAGAGGCTTGTCTGGATACAATGATCGTAAACGTACAATTTCAGCATTAATTTCATCCGACTGCACTGGCGATCCGCCAGGGCTATTAATGCGTAAAACAACGCCTTTTGACATCTTAGCTTGGAACGCGCGCCGTAGACTGGCATTCAAACTATCGGCTGACACATCACCTTTACCAAGGCTGATCACGCCATTAAGCTCTACTAATCCGGTATGAGGTTGACTGGCGTTCACAGCGCTACTGCCACTGCCGCTGCCAGCAACTAACATTATGCTTAAAACATAAAGCACGAAGACAACCAGCAAAACGATTTTGAAAACTCGTCGCCACTTACGATCTTTCATATAGTCAACGGCCAAGCGCTCCATCACCTCGCTTGAAGTCACCGGCGCACTATGACTGCCTGGTAGGGCCATGTTGTTTTTATTTCGTCCTAACATTCTACTATTCCTCACGTTCATCTAATTACTGCGTAAATTTTATCTTGTGCTAGAGCCATACTGGAGCCTCTAACTCAAACTAGACCATTTCTTTTGCTGCGCCATTGTTGTTTTCGACGACCTTTAAGTCCTCGCTTTGAAGAAATAGCTGATCACCTGACTGAGTTATGGCTAAGGGCTCCAAGCCAACCCCATAACACGGGCCACCTTGGCAAGCGCCGGTATCGGGCGCATATTCGGCACCGTGTGTTGCGCAAATAAGGCTTTGACCATCATCACTAAAAAATTCACCGGGCATATAGTCTAATTGTACGGCGATATGACCGCACTTATTTAAATAGGCAAAATATTGATAGTCATAGTGAATCACAAATGCCGGCATCACTTCGCCTGCACTATTTTCGACATCAAATCGTAAGCCAGCACCGCCCTCTTCCAGACCAGAGGTTGAACCAATTAATTTCTCAGTCATACGCTTTCTCCACTCGGCCATCCAACAACCAGGCAATCACTTGTTTAAAGTTCGGTTGCACTGACAAGGCTTTTGAATCAATCAACATTTGCTCAGAATGCACTCCGTAACCAGCACCAAGGCCAGCGATATTTGCATTCGCGGCCATATCTAAATCAAAGGTCGTATCGCCAACCATAATAGCTTTCTTGGGTTCAATTGCAGTGAAATCAAGTATTTCGTGCAACATTTGCGGGTGTGGTTTTGAGCGTGTTTCATCAGCGCAACGCGAGGTGACGAAGTGATGCTTTAAATCCAGAGCGTTGAACGCTCTATCTAATCCAGCACGAGACTTACCCGTAGCGACAGCCAAAACAGCACCGGCATCATTGAGGGCTCGCAAACCCTCTTCCACACCGTCAAACAACTTTTGCTCAGTGCTATCAGCCGTCACAAAATGATGCTTATACGCATCAACCATCGCGCTGATTTCAGCCTCATTGATATTTGGAAAAAGGTGTCGCATCGCTTCGAATAGGCCCAAACCAATAATACTCTTGGCTTGCTCTGTGGTGGGCACCGCCAGGCCCACATCCCTAGCCGATGCTTGAATGCAATTGGATATTTTCATCGCCGAATCCATTATGGTTCCGTCCCAATCAAAAATAATGAGTTGATACATTTCTTAACTAGCCTCTAAAGATAGCTTATTTAACACTGCTAGCAAGTCAGCTGGCAATGGTGCTTCTACGGTTGTTGATTTCTCTGTCAACGGATGAAAAAAAGTAAGTTTGGCGGCGTGTAAAAAGAGCCGCGACAACCCCATTGATTTCATACGTTTATTGAATTCTTGTTCGCCATACTTCGGATCACCAGCAACCGGGTGATTCTCAGATTGCGCATGCACTCGCACTTGATGTGTGCGACCAGTCAGCAATTTCACCTCGATCAGCGAGGCGGCGTCAGATACCGACTTAGGCGTCATTATTGAACTCGCGTAGCGGCCATTCGGGTCAACCACAACGTAGCGCTCACCATGGCGCCTAGAATCGGTATTCAATGCCTTAGTCACACGCCTCTGGCCATGCTGCCAAGGCCCTTTAACCAGGGTCAAGTACCGTTTATCAAGGCGCGGATTCTTAAGAGAGTTGGTTTTAAAATCATTATGGAGAATCTTCAGCGCACTGGCTTTCTTAGCCAACACTAAGACGCCTGAAGTCTCTCTATCTAAGCGGTGAACCAATTCAATGTACTTTAAGTCCTGGCGATAGGCACGCAAAGCCTCAATCACTCCAACCGTAATACCGCTGCCTGCATGAACGGCCATGCCACATGGCTTATTGATGATAAGCAGCGCATCATCTTCATACAAAACCGCCTTACCAAGAAAACTGTATTTCTGCCCATCGAGACTATCAAGGGTTCTTTCGCTCAGTCGAATCGGTGGAATTCTTAAAGAGTCACCTTCTTTAAGCCGCGTTGTTTGTTTGACTCGCCCTTTATTAACTCGAATCTCGCCTTTACGAATAATTCGGTATATATGCGTTTTAGGAACACCTTTAAGGTGGGTAATAAGGAAATTATCTAATCGCTGGCCATCATGGTTTACGTCGATCTCGACAAACGATACCTTAGTTGGAATATTAGTTGGGATATTTGCCGATGCCTCACTAATACTGCGGCTATCACGATCCTTAAAGATACGGCCACTCTCACTACTCGGAGCCTCTTTGCCTTTACCTAAGCTTGGCCGTGTTCTCTCGCGACTCGGCTTTGCTACGCCATCAACCTTTCGACGGCGACCCTCGGGCGTGGCACTCACGTCACTGGCGCGCCCTCGAACCACGCCTTTTGCGCCTCGCTTAGGTTTCGAGCTCGGTTTTGTTCTTCGACCACCTTTAGGTATCGAACCCGGTCTAACATTTTTTTTGGGATTTATTTTTTTTGACACAGGAACGCTCTTGGCTGATTGCAGGCGATTATAAAGCAGTTTGATGGCGAACCCAATCGCTAGCAGAACCAATAATTCTGCGCGTTTTTGCTGCATTGCTAATGCGCTAACATACTGTTAGACTTCGCTATCTGTCCAATTTCAGGGCAGATTTTATTTTAGAATAAACAAAACAATTTCAATAAGTTACGAACTAAGTTCATCAGTGAGCTGTTTTCGATGACTTTAAGAATACTGCAGACGTTTTTTAGCGCATAAAATGGCAATAAAACGTAGTACCGAAACCGGTTTAAAAACGCAGTTGGCTTTGTATGGAATTCTAGCGTTCTAATTTTCTTCTGAAAGGCTCATCTAGCCTAAAGCAGGTTTTAAAACGATAGAATGAAGTGGAAACGCCACATAAGTGTCTCGCGAGTGTGATTTAAATGTTTTTTTGCATTTAGTAAGCACTAATACCACGAGTTTTAGCAAACCGATAGGGCAACACACGGCCCACTCGAGATAACTACGATTTCAACTATTTTATTTATAATTGACGAGCTGCATAACAGGGCAATGTACCTCACCCTGATTTATGAGGCACACCGCTAACGATGATGCTGAGTCATTTAAACGTTAGAGCCATATTACGGTTTACACTAAACCAGCTCTGATTACGACCGCCAGCCATGGTTAGCAAACAGCGACTACTCTTACATAATAGATTGGGTAGTGACAACGCGATTAAGCGCTAACACAAACGCTAACACAAAAACGATTAGCCTCTTTGAATTAGCCTTCGCAGAAAGAATTAGCGTGTGATGTGATACTACTGTTTTCAGCTATCGAGAGGTTGTTTTATGACACTCAAAAATTGTTGAAAACTTGTCATATCAGTTTTAAGCCGCAGAATCTGATTTAGAACTTTGTGTGAAACACACAATAAGGTCGATCGGATCTATGATTTTTTAATGACGTTTTAGACCAAGTTTACTTAAGCTTAAGTCGATTGATTTTATTAATTATTAGACCTGTAGAGCGATTGAGCTCGATAAGTCGTAATAGCGCAATATAGGCCTATAGAGCTTTCTATAAGCTGTTTATTGATACCGCTAAAAATCGCAATCTTTCTGTACATCCGTTTTCACTCTCGCTTTATATAATTAAGCTAGAAGCTGTTTTTCTTAGAACTGCCAATTAGGCATAGGGGAAAACATGAAAAGAATGTTATTTAACGCCACGCACTCTGAAGAGTTACGCGTTGCTATTGTAGATGGTCAAAAATTAGTCGATTTAGACATTGAATCAGCCAGCACAGCCTTAAAGAAAGGCAATATTTACAAAGGCAAGATCACTCGTGTCGAACCAAGCTTAGAAGCCGCGTTTGTCGAATACGGTGGTAATCGCCAAGGCTTTCTGCCGATGAAAGAAGTGTCACGCACTTACTTTCAAAATTACAAATCAGAAACCCCTATTTCACAAGTCAAGATCGCCGACGTTCTTAAAGCCGGGCAAGAATTATTGGTCCAAGTTGAGAAAGACGAGCGTGGAAATAAAGGCGCCGCCCTCACAACCTTCGTGAGCCTTGCAGGCCGTTACTTGGTATTTATGCCAAACAACCCTAAAGGCGGTGGTATTTCACGTCGCATTGAAGGCCAAGAACGTCAAGAGCTTCGTGACGCAATGGCGGAGCTTGAAATTCCTCGAGAGCATGCCTTGATCGCACGTACCGCCGGCATTGGTAAAACGGCAGAAGAACTGCAGTGGGATTTAGACTACCTACAACGTTTATCGACTGCGATTCATGACGCTTCTGAAGCACAAGCCGCACCGTTCTTGGTCTACCAAGAAACTAACTTGGTTGTTCGCTCAATTCGCGATTACTTTCGTAGCGATATAGCTGAGATCATTATTGATGATAAAGAAATATTTGAGCGTGCGACTCGTTTCATGAATCAAGTTATGCCGCACAATGTCATCAAGCTGAAAATGTATGAGGACACAGTTCCGCTATTCTCTCGCTATCAAGTAGAGCATCAAATTGAATCGGCTTATGCACGCGAAGTACGTCTAAATGCCGGTGGCGCACTGGTTATCGACCCAACCGAAGCATTGACATCAATCGACGTGAACTCGGCGCGCGCAACAAAAGGCAGCGACATCGAAGAAACCGCCTTGCAAACCAATATGGAAGCGGCGGAAGAGATTGCTCGTCAATTACGTATTCGAGATTTGGGTGGCTTAGTCGTTATCGACTTTATCGACATGCTTGCAAATAAAAACCAACGCGCGGTCGAACAGTGCTTACAAAAAGCACTCAAAGCAGACCGTGCACGAGTACAAGTTGGCCGTATCTCGCGTTTTGGCTTACTAGAAATGTCTCGTCAGCGTTTACGCTCATCGATTAGCGATTCTAATTATCATGTATGCCCACGCTGTGAAGGCAATGGCCATATTCGAAGTGTCGGCTCGTCGGCGTTAAGTGTATTACGCATCATCGAAGAAGAAGCTTTAAAAGAAAATACAGAAGCGATCAATGCGCACCTGCCGATTAAAACAGCGACTTATTTACTGAATGAAAAACGTCACGAAGTGAGTTTATTAGAAAACCGTTTAGGCACTAACATTACCATCGTACCGACGATTGAGTTGGAAACACCGCACTTTAAAATTCAACGTTTGCGCAGTGAAGATTTGGATGAAATGCCCAATCTCCCAAGCTATAAAACCGAGATTCAAGAGCCTAAAGAAGATCCTCGTAAGGCCAAGTATCAGAAGAAAAACCAAGCCAGCAATGTTGTCATCGCTCCTAATACTGAGCCAGCAGTCGGTATTGAATCAGTGCAGATGGGGAACAAGCCTATTCCAGCACCCAAGCCAGAACCGGTAGCACCAATCAAGGCAGGTATTTTCGTAAGAATTTGGCGTGCCTTGTTTGGCACTGGTGAGGAAGAACAAAAACCGGTTAACGACAATAAAAAAGGCGGTCAAAAGCCGAATAATAATCGAGCTCGCAGCAATAACCCACGTGCGGGTAACCGCAATAACAATCGTGGTCGCAACAATAACAACCAACGTGGTGGCAATCGCAATAACAAGCCCAATAGTGCTAATAAAGATAGCCAACCTAGCGACAGCAGTAATAATCCTCAGAATAACCGAGGTGAGAAGAAAAGCGAAGGTGCTAGTAATGAAGGCGGCAGCAATAACAACCGCAATCGTAACCGCAATCGTAATCGCAACCGTAATCGCAACCGTTCAAACAACAAGCCTCAAGGTGAGAACGCTAGCGCTGATAGTAAAGGGCCGGAACAAAAGCAAGGCAACGCTAGCAATGCTCCTAGCGATAAGCCACAAAATGCAAAACCTGTCGAAGCCAATAAATCGGAATAGCATTAAATACGCTAGCTAAGTTGCTGTTTTTCTAGGGAGAAACTATAGTATAGGCAATGGTCGAGAAAAGTTTACTTGTCTCGACCATTGCAACCCTACAAAAATAACCAACCGAATTAGCAACTATGTGTGGCATTGCCGGAATACTTTCACCTAAAACACCAGACCCAACGTCGGCCAATAACCCAGAGTTAGAGGCCACCCTTGATCCCTCTGTCATCAAGGATAGAGCGTCTAAGCTTAAGGCAATGCAAGATGCCTTAGTTCACCGTGGCCCGGACGACAAGGGCGCGCTTTTCTCAAAGTCATATCAAGCCGCGTTAACTCATACCCGACTTTCTATTATCGACTTGACCGATGGCGGTCATCAGCCGATGAGCGCACAAGACCAACGCTATATAATCACCTTCAATGGCGAAATTTATAATTATAAAAAGCTTCGCACTCAATTAGAGCTAGAAGGTGAGAAGTTTGAAAGCAGTTCTGACACCGAAGTTATTCTCAAACTCTACATTAATAAAGGGCCTGCCTGTGTTCACTTATTGCGAGGCATGTTCGCATTTCTAATTTGGGATGAGCAAGAACAAAAAGCATTTGCCGCACGAGATGCGCTCGGCATCAAACCATTTTATTATCTCAAGCAAGACGATTCATTTATTTTCGCCTCTGAAATACGCGCCATCTTAGCCTCAGGTTTTAGCTCAAGAAAAATTTCAAGCCGTGGCGTGCTGAGTTATCTACTCAAGGGCACTGTCGCCGAACCTGACACAGCAATTAAAAATATAAAAATGCTTCCCGCAGGTACCTATCTCACATGGAAGGCCGGAAAAACTAAACTGCATCGATATTGGAACTTAGATTTTACCGTACAGCACTTCAGCCACACGAAAGCCATCGAAATTACCAGAACAGCTCTAGAGCACACTATTAGAGCGCACCTAGTCAGTGATGTGCCAGTAGGCGTCTTCCTAAGTGGCGGCATTGATTCAACCGCGTTAGTCGCAATAGCAAGTAGGCTGAGTAAAAAGCAAATAAACACCTATTCAATCGCGTTCGAAAACCCGGAATGGAACGAAGGCGATATTGCGCGCCGCGTGGCCAAACACTTTGGCACTAAGCATACTGAACTTTTAATCACACCAGAGATCGCTAAATCATTGTTCAAACAGTTTTTGAACGATATTGACCAACCAACAATAGACGGTTTTAACACTTACTGCGTTTCAAAACTGGCGAGTGAACATGGAGAAAAAGTTGTCCTCTCGGGCCTAGGTGGTGACGAACTATTTGCAGGCTATAAGTCCTTCAGTATGCTGCCAGAAATGATGAGAAAAAGTCATACGCTTAGCAAGCTCGAGTTCATCATTAAGCCTCTAAGTAAGGTGCTTTACCGAGTGCTTTCACCTCGTGCTCGACGCATTAGTGATGCGATTAATAATTCGGCATCACTGACCGCTGCGCACCAGAGCCTACGAGGAATATTTTCAATTTCCGAAGCCTACGAGCTTACCAATATTATTTGTAAAAAAGCGCCTAAAGAAATCGTGATTTCCGAACCCAACCACCCTTCTGATGCCGACAACATCAGTCATTTAGAGTTAAGCACTTATTTGCGCAACCAGCTTCTTAGAGACAGTGATGTTGCCAGCATGGCGTGGGGGCTTGAGTTGCGCGTGCCCTTCATAGACCGTGTATTTATAGAGCAAATTAGCGCAATTCCGGCCGATCTTCGCTTGCAGCAAGGCAAAAAAATGTTGATCGACTGTGTGCCAGAGCTACCATCATGGGTGGTTGAGCGCCCAAAACAAGGGTTTAGGTTTCCGTTTGATGAATGGTTTGAATCAAGCTGGCAAGAGATGACGGCGCCTGCCACACCTAAATGGATTCCACTAAAGCCATGGTATAGGCGCTGGAGCTTGATCGTATTAAACGATTGGAAAGCTCGCCATGTCAGATAAACACAAGCGCTTAAAAGTACTTCACGTTATTCCATCAGTGGCCGCCTGCCGAGGTGGGCCAAGTAAGGCTGTGGTAGAAATGGTGTCTAGCCTAAGAGACATAGGCATTGACGCAGAAATAGCCACCACCAACGATAATGGGCAAGACCAACTCGATGCCCCCTTAAATGACTTGATCGATTACAAGGGTGTTCCAACTCGTTTTTTTAAACGCTTCTCTCCACCCATTAAGGCTATTCGAGAATTTGCTTATTCACCAAATTTTGGTCATTGGTTGTCAAACAATATTAATGAATACGATGTTATTCATGTGCATGCTATCTTTTCATACTGCTCAAGCTATGCAATGCGTTTAGCTCGTAAAAAAGGAGTGCCTTATGTAGTGAGGCCCATCGGCCAACTTCAACAGTGGTCGCTCGAGCAATCTAAATCTAAAAAGGCGCTGTATCTGAACGCGCTAGAAAAAGCCAATTTAGTCTCCGCGGCAGCGGTGCATTTCACCTCTGAGTCCGAACAACAAGAGGCTTTAGCGCGCTTTAGACTTCAAACAGTGGTGGTACCGCTTGGGATTAATGCAACCGATCGCGCCCCATTATCTAAAAGCCAGATGCTCGAATTATGGGGCGTTCCTGCGGCTGAGTTCACCATTCTATACTTATCTAGATTGCATGAAAAAAAGGGCTTAGAGCTCTTGATTCAGGCGCTAGCGAAAATTAAAACAGTCGATTTCAGACTACTGATCGCCGGCGATGGAGCCTCAGATTATCAAAGCCAACTGACCCACCTCAGCACACAGCTGAGCATCGAACAACGCTGTCATTTTCTAGGTCACATCGACGGCGATCAAAAGACCGCGGCCTTACAACATTCAGATCTATACGCCTTAACATCGTATTCAGAAAATTTCGGTATTTCGGTTTTAGAAGCGATGGCATCCGGGTTAGCCCCGCTCATTTCTAATCAAGTAGCCCTATCAAAAGCAATTGAACGTCACGCCTTAGGATTAGTGAGCACCACCGATGTAAGCGATATTGAATCAAAGCTTCGTTTTGCATTCACTCACATCAAAGAGTTAAAGTTGATGGGGCGTAACGCTCAGCGATATACCGCTGAGCATTATGCATGGCCAGGAATCGCCAAACAATTAAAAGAACTCTACCAAACGATTGCAAAAAGTTAGGGGCTTAACGGTTAAGTAAGCTAGGAGCTGCGAGCCACCAACGACGGCGAAGTGCCAAATACAAAGCGGCTAACCGTTAGCGACAAAAGTACGCAACTGATCAATGTCACAAACATTGAATGAATATAGTGAATCGGTGCGTAGAAAAATAAGGCTCCATAAAACACAACACCAAATATTACAGCGATAATCGCGGCACGCGAATCAACATCGTTAAACAATAGGCAAACCAAAAACGCGGACAAGATCGGCATGCTCAACAGCCCATATAGCTGCTGAATGGTTTCGATAATACTTGATGATTTAGCGTAGAACGGCACCAAAGCAAGCGCGATTAACACGATGCTGATGGTGATAATCACATTTAGCTTTTTAACGTTTGGCTTACTTGTGGAGTATTTTTCATGAATATCGCATACATATAATGCGGTAGACGCGTTTAAGATACTATTGACACTGGTTAACACCGCTGCGGCAATCGCCGCCGCGAACGCGCCTGATAGCCAAACCGGTAAAACATCACCAACGATTCGTCCATACGCACCATCATTTTCAATACGCCCATAAAGCTTGTATGACACGATACCGGGTATCACAATAATGGCAGGCACGATTAATAGACGAATAACCGCCGCGGCATACACACCTTTCTGACCTTCTTGTACCGTTGGTGAGGCCATTGCTCTCTGCGTTATGGTTTGGTTGGTACTCCAATAAAAAATTTGAATAAACAACATGCCCGTTAGCAATGTATGCCAGGGAATTGCCGATGCGTTATCGCCAATCAGAGTTAAACGGTCAGCCGGAATCCCGGTGAAGTCGAAATTAATCGCTTTCAATGCTAAAAAGACCACCACCATACCCAGACCAAGCAATAGTACACCGCTGTATGCGTCAGATACGGCAACGGCCCGTAAGCCACCAAACACGGCATAAGCTGAACCAGCCGCAGCAAAGGCGATTGCCAGGGTCATAATTGAGGTATCAAGACCAAACATGGTGATCATGAATTTCGAGCCACCGTATAACATCGCGGGAATGAAAATGCCGACATTACCCAGCAAAAACAACACGCTAATCACCGCACGAATGTGTTTATCACCATAACGTTTTTCTAACAACTCAGTGGTGGTTGTACACTCATACTTGTAGTAAACCGGCAAGAAAACCTTGGCTAGCACGATCAAGCCAATCACCGCTGCAAACTCCCACCAAGCAACAAGCAACATCTGGTTGCCGTTCATTCCGACTAATTGATCGGTGCTCAAGTTAGTTAAGGTGATCGAGCCGGCTACGAAAAGCCATGAAAGCCCGCCACCGGCTAAAAATACTTCTTTATTATCAGCGTCAACCGACTGATCGCTTGAGCGAATCGCAGCGCGGCATTTTATATAGGTCAAAAACGCTATTAGCGCGGTAATGAAGATAAAGATGCTAACTTGAATGGTCGTTGATGACATAGCGTGCTCTCTTATTTATGCATTATTGGATTTGCATGTCGATTAACACACAACTTGATTCCAAATTCATAGCAATCAAATCACATAGTAACGAGTCAGAAATATGATTTCATTTTTGTATTATTTCTAATAATCATATAAATAATACCAGTGAGAATGAGATCGCTCCAGCACTATTTAACATCTAAAACGCATTGATTAGCAGGCTGAAATAAACTCGAACCTGCCATCTCATCGCTGAATAGAAAAGCATTTAGCTTAAGTGATCTGGGCTTCTAAAGCCCCAACCAACTCATTACTGAGCCCTAATGCGGTCACTAAACTGTCTTTATAGAGCGTTTCAGTTAAGCTTGAATCGTCACCAATCAATAAGCGTGTCGCAATATAAACTTCGCTCGCCTCGACTTGGCTGCCCACTTTCTGAGCGAGTTCACCCGCGCTGAGTGGTGAATCAATGATGTTTTCTAAGATCATTGCCATCTCACCCGGCAAGTGCATCTCAAGAATTTCGTGCTTGATCGCTTGTTGCTCCTGGTTGTCGATCTTACCGTCGGCGTTGGCGGCCGCTACCATCGCTTCAATCAGCAATAGCCCTCTAGATTCAGACGCCTCAGAGTCAAGCTCATGCAGAGCTTGATTAGCGGGGCTCATGACATCGCCGGTCTGCTTCCAATTTTGATAACCTTTGTAAGCCGCGGTGCCCAATGCCGCCAGGCCGCCTACCTTTATCGCGCTACCGGTAAGCTTTCGGCCACCGCTGGTGCCAAGCAGACCTAGCAGCAATGCTGATGCTAAGGCACCTTTTTTAAGCCCATCAAGCATGCGATCTCGGGCTTCTCCTTGCTCGGGAATATCTAATTTCTCTTCAGCGAGTGCTTGGCCTTTCTCAGCGTATTGCTTGCCGACATTCAATATTTTTTCTAATAACTCGCCCGCATCGAAGCGCGCACTTTCATGTTCATTACTCATCTCAGAAGTCCCGTTTTTAGTCGCATAGAACTCCCTATTTAACCATAGTTTTGCTATTTTTCGAAAACCGCGATTGATTCGACGTGCGCAGTATGAGGAAACATGTCGATAACGCCTGCATGCGTCATTCGATAACCGTGCTCGTTAACCATGACACCCGCATCTCTGGCTAGCGTCGCAGGGCCGCAAGAAACGTAGACAACTTTAGACGCGCCAAACGCAGGTAAACGCTTAATCATCTCGGCCGCCCCAGAGCGCGGTGGATCAAGCAAAATTTTATCAAATTTCTGCTCAAGCCAGTCTCCGTGCGAGCCAGAGCTCATGTCTTCTTTGAATAAATCACCAAAATGAAAATCAACGCTATTTAAGCCATTAAGTTCCCGGTTATGGATAGCACGGTTCACCAATGCTTGATCACCTTCAACCCCAACAACATGATTTGAATGCCTGGCTAAAGGCAGGGTAAAATTACCCACGCCACAGAACAAATCTAAAACACGGTCATTTTTTTGAACATCGAGTAAGTCGACCGCTTTACTAACAAGCTGTTCATTAATGCCGGCGTTTACTTGAATGAAATCGGTTGGCAAGAACTCAATTTTAATATCAAAATCTTTGAATTCATAAAATAGCGCATCAGGCTTTTCAGGGTATAGCGGGTGCACGCTCTTCAAATTACCAGGCTGAAGAAACAGTTGTACCGTATTACGCTTAGCAAACTCGGTTAGCAGTTCTAAATCACTTTGCACAAAAGCCTCAAGATGACGAACAATCATAACCACGGCATTATCAGCAACCGAGATTTCAATTTGAGGGATCTTGTCATTACACGAGGTCTTCTCTAAGGTTTCGCGCAAGTCTGGGAACATCGCTGATACTTCGGGGTACAGCACTTCACACTTGTCGGTCGGCTGAATATAGCTAGTATTGCGTTCTCGAAAGCCAACGATCATGCCGCCTTTCTTAGGTACAAACTTAGCACCTAAACGAGCACGACGCCGATAACCCCAATGTTTACCTGTCATGGGTTCAAGCAAAGCCTCGGGTTGCACATTGCCGATTTTCTTAAAATTCTCTAACAGCGCCTGCTGCTTATATTTAAGCTGCACGTTTTCGTCCAAATGCTGTAATACACAGCCACCGCAATCACCAAACACCGCACACTTAGGCTCAATTCGATGTTCTGATGGCTCCAAAACCTCTATTGTGGTGCCAAATAAATAGCTTTTACGATTCATCACCGGAATGTAGAGAACCTTTTCACCCGGCAGCGCAAAGTCGACGAAAACAACTTTGCCATCTTCTCCACGGCCTACCCCGCGGCCATCATGAGCCATCGATTCAATTTGAATCTCGCGCGGAGTTAAATCTAGCTGCTTACGATTACGGCGACGTCTGGACATGATTAGGTCTCAAAAAAATAGGAAGTTGTTCCGAAAAAATCGGAATTGGAGCGGGCGCCATTTTAGTGCAAGCGTGCCCTCTTGGGTATATCATTTGGTCACATAACGAAAACAAATTTTCAAAACCACAACTGTTAAACCCTTCACGGAACCAACCATGGCTTATGTCGCTCTCGTCACTCTAATAATCTTAGTTCAGTACTTTTTCTTTGTCATGCAAGCTGGGCTGGCACGCGGTAAAGACACCGTCGTCGCTCCAGCCACCACTGGCGATGAAATGTACGAACGTAAATCTCGAGTGCAAATGAACACGCTCGAGCAGTTAATGATCACCTTGCCGGCACTGTGGATTTGTGCCCATTACTTTCGCCCAGATGTGGCGGCCTTATCAGGCCTAGCGTTCGTAATAGGTCGTTTTATGTACTCGTATCTTTACATCAAAAACCCGAAGTCTCGCGGCCCGGGTTTCGCAATTGGCTTACTTGCTAATGTAATCCTTATTGGCTGCGGCTTGTACGGTGTAATTGCCAGTACCATAGCCTAATTATCAGGCTCTCCTTCCCACACTTGCAAAAACTCTTGCAAGTGTGGCTCGCCATTCTTAAGCGCCGTTTTGACTACCTCATGCTCGAGCGCCAGGCCGTCGTCGGTTAAGTTGCCGCGCACGTATTGCCAATGCAAATACACAAGATAGGTATTTAACGCGTCGGTTTCGCAATAGTCTCTAATCGCTTTAATTTCACCGGCCTGATACTGCTCCCAGACTTTAGACCCACTCATGCCCATCTTGCCGGGAAGACCCAACAGTACCGCGATCTCATCGAGGGGCGCGAAAGCGCGATTGTTATAGCCCGCGATGACATCCATTAAGTCTGTGTGCCGCGAATGAAAGCGGCCAATATAATTATTCCATTTAAAATCGCGATCATCTTCGCCTAAATCCCAATAGCGCGGTGCTTGAACACCGTTAATAAGGCCTCGATAATGCAAAACAGGCAAATCGAAACCAGAGCCATTCCAAGTAACTAAAGTTGGGGTATGCTTATCAACCCCATCAAAAAAATTCTGAACAATTTCTTTTTCAGAGCTGCCTTCGCTACCAAGCGTCCAAACTGAAAACTGGTCCTTTTGTACGTTTCGATACACCGCTGAAATGGCCACTACTTTTTGCAAATGGGTGGCTATAAAATCGTGACCCACTTTTTCTCGACGCTTAGCAAACATGGCCTCGCCAACATCAGCATCGCTTAAGTCTTTAAGCTCGTGTAGTTTTCGCCCACCGTCAACATCCGGAATGGTTTCAATATCAAACGCGAGTATATTCATTTAAAGCCCTTAGTTTTCTATACGTCTTTGAGTTTAAATCGTGGTTTCATTATCGCCAGCGGCCACGGGGTAGCTAAATTGAACTAATAAACCCCGGTCGACAAATATCGGTCGCCGCGGTCACAGACTATCGAGACGATTACTGATTTTTCACCCGCCGCTTCTTGCTCAGCCGCCACTTGCAAGGCAATAGCCATTGCACCACCGGACGAGACACCGGCAAAAATACCCTCTTGAGTGGCCATTGCTCGCATAGTTTCTTCAGCTAATGTCTGATGTACATCAACAGTGCGATCGACTCGCTCAGCATCGAATATTTTAGGCAAATACTCTTGTGGCCATCGACGAATGCCTGGAATTTCAGACGCCCCTTCAGGTTGAACACCAATGATTTCGATGCTGGGGTTTTGCTCCTTTAAATATGCCGAGACCCCCATGATGGTGCCAGTAGTTCCCATCGAACTCACAAAGTGAGTCACCTCACCGCCGGTATCTCGCCAGATTTCAGGGCCAGTAGAAACGTAATGAGCGTTCCAGTTGTCGGCATTGGAAAATTGATCTAATACCACACCTTCGCCGTTTGCATGCATGTCGCTGGCCATATCTCGAGCCAACTCCATACCACCGGCTTGCTTCGAAACCGAGATAATATTTGCGCCAAAAGCACGCATAGAAGCTCGTCGCTCTTCACTCATATTATCGGGCATCAATAAGGTCATTTTGTAACCTTTCATCGCGGCGGCCATGGCTAATGCAATACCGGTATTGCCGCTGGTTGCCTCAATTAAGGTATCGCCTGGCTTGATATCACCACGCGCTTCAGCTTGGGCAATCATATTTAACGCTGGCCGATCTTTCACAGAACCCGCTGGGTTATTGCCTTCGAGCTTACCCAATACTGTTACATGTTCACCTTGCCAAAGGCGCTTCAATTTAACTAAGGGAGTATTGCCGACTAGGTCTTCGAGATGTTTGTATTGCACTGTGTAAATTTACTCGTTTGTTTATATTACAAAAATAGATCGCCGGCCTCGGCGATCTATTGGGTATTGAAAATAACTAATCGTCGCCAAATGCCATTAAAAATTGCACTACGTACCAAAACATAAGCGCTACCGAAGCAAACAGCGCGAGCGACGCCGCAACATGCTGATCTTCGTTATACGTATGCAGCACGTTAGACGTTGTATAAAGAACGCAACCGCCAGCGAATAAAATCATCACGCCAGAGAAAAACATACCCAATTGAAAGCCAAAAGCGATGCCGGCAACAATACAACCTATGGCCACTAAACCGCCTATCGACAGTGCCGGCCCGATGAACGAAAAATCTTTACGTGTTGTAAACACGGTAAGGGTAATACCGGCCACTAAGGCAATTGTAATTAGACCGGCGTTTTGAATAACGCCAGGCGCGAATCGCTGAGCCATATAGATAAGCGGCAAGAAAATAAGCGCTTCGGCAACAACATACAGACCTAAGCCCGCGTACTGCATTTCACGCGAGGCGCCACTATGTGCCCATTTATTAGCCAGCATACCGACCCCCATAAAGGCCGCCAAAACAATTAGCCAGCTCCAAGTACTGGTGGACAACAGCGCCATCGCTTTCTCACCCCAGCCCATAGAAATTAATTGCGCTTCGAGCAATGCAAATACCGCAATCGCCCCCGCTAAATGGCTATAAGTTCGGCGAATAAAGCCGGCTCTCGCTTCGCCCGGAAGCTCACTCACTACCGTGCCAGATGATACGTTCAAATAACTCATTTCACTGCTCCTTTTAAATAAAAACATTAATATAACTATGGTCTAAATATAACACGCTCAATAGATTTGGGCGTTAAAAGACTTTCCAGCTACTCAATATGCTGGATCATCAATTGCAAGCTTAGCCGCTCGCGAAATTCGTTCACATCTAAACGGTAAGCGACGCGAACGATACCTTCAGGCAAGGCATCATGTGTGTCGAGATAGCCAAAACAAATGCCATCGATCACCTGATTACCATCAACCGGTTTAAGGCGGAGTTTAGCGTGAGTGTCACCAACAACGCGTGATTCTACAATTTCAAATTGACCATCGAATAACGGCTCAGGAAACCCTTGGCCCCAAGGAGTCGATTGCCGAAGCTGCTCGGCCGTCTCCATGCTTAATTCATCAGCCTGCAGGGCGCCATCGGTCCAAAGCACGTGGCGCCAGTCTTTTCCTTTAGTCATCTCGTCCATGACTTGCTCAATAGCGGTCTTAAATCGAGGTAAATTCTTTGCCTTAAGCGATAAGCCGGCCGCCATCGCATGCCCGCCAAACTTAGTCATCAGGCCGGGGTGCAAAGCGTCTAACCGAGCCAATACGTCGCGAATATGAACCCCGTCGACACTGCGGCACGAGCCTTTCCATTCATCTTCTCCATCACCTGGTGCCAAGGCAACAACGGGCCGATGCATTCGCTCTTTAATTCTCGATGCCACTAAACCAACCACCCCTTGATGCCAGGTTTCGTCAGACAAGCAATAAACCGTCGGTGAGCTATCATCATCGATGGCAATTTTCTCAACAATCGCCAAGGCATCTTGCTGCATTGATTGTTCGACCTGGCGACGCTCGCGATTCAATTCATCGAGTTCGCTTGCAAGGCCCATGGCCTGCTCGAAGCTGTCACTCAATAGGCACTCAATACCCACCGACATGTCATCCATACGACCTGCGGCGTTCAACCTAGGGCCCACCGTGAAGCCCAAGTCACTAGAGGCCAATCGTAGTGGGTTGCGCTTTCCGACAGTCAACAAAGCTTGAATGCCGGCACATGCTTTGCCTTGGCGAATGCGTTGCATGCCTTGTTGTACCAAAATTCGATTATTCTGATCTAACGGCACAACATCGGCAACCGTACCAAGCGCAACTAGGTCTAGGTATTGAGACATATTCGGCTCGGCAATGCCGGTTTGATCAAACCAACCCATTTGCCGTAATTGAGCGCGTACCGCCAGCATCACATAAAAAATCACCCCTACTCCGGCCAGGTTCTTACTGGCAAAGCGATCACCGACCAAATTAGGGTTGACGATCACATCGGCGGTTGGTAATTCATCGCCAGGCAAATGATGGTCAGTCACCAATACCGACATTCCGAGGGCTTGAGCCGCATGCACACCGGCAACACTACTAATACCGTTATCAACCGTCACAATAATATCAGGTTGGCGCATTGCCGCCATGCCGACGATTTCAGGTGATAGACCATAACCGTATTCAAATCGATTGGGCACCAAATAGCTGACCTCATCTAATCCGAATGCCTTTAAACAACGAACCGCCAAGGCACAGCTGGTGGCACCGTCAGCATCAAAGTCGCCAACAATCACAATACTCGCGTTGGCGGTCACGGCTTCGGCCAACATATCAGCCGCCGCACCGATATGGTTCAGCCCTTGGGGCGGCAATAATTGCTTTAGACTGTATTGCAGCGTATTTGCGTTAGTAACGCCGCGGCTACTCAATACATGTGACATAACTCGGCTTAAACCGGGGATAGCGGTATTCGCCAGAGAATCGCGAGGTTTGATTTGCAGGTCAGTCACTTTTATAGTCGGCTCTTAGAATGATTTAGTCGAGAATTATGAACCAATCAAACGACGAGTTGAATAAGTTTTACCCACAAGCCTTAAAATGGGGGTGTCGAGGCCTATTTTTGCTGCTCGCAAGCATAATGACCTACGTTGTAACCCGCGAAAGTTACAATTTCTCTCACTGGGTTCCCCACAGCTTATTACGTGGCCTCGAAATACCTTACCAAGCGATACTCTGGGGTGAACGTAATGCCGATGTTTTCCTGCACTTTACCGGTGGGCTAGTACTTACACTGTTAATTTATGGTTCGCGTTTAGCGCTTATAGATAACCGTCCAGCCCGAAGTTTTATCCTTGTTATGATTGTCTGTATTTCGGCCGAGATTTTTCAATTCGCTATAGGCCGTGGAATGCAATGGGGTGATTTACTACTCGGAATATTAGGCAGTTTCATGGCATACTTGGCAATTAACAAGAAAAATTAAAATCTCACTTTGTAGATCCACACATATTAGTCAAAATGGCTAATTTGTGGCATTAAACTGGTTACTCACATTATTTAGTGTCGAGTAGAGGTTAATTGTGCAAGATTACAAGGTGAAGACGTACTAGTGATTAACTTTAAGGGTAAGCGCCGTTGAATACCAAAAAGCAAGTAAGTTTATTTAAAGACATTGAACGCCGAGCAAAGAATCTATCTCTGAACGGCAACAAGCATCCGTTTAAATGGCATCAAGACGTGTCAGGCCTACTCAGCCCTCAAGAAGTCGAGAGCACTCGACAATCATTGAAGAAGCTAGCCGTAGACGACTATGTTGCAAAAGTATTAGACCCTGCCGAGTCGACCAGTAGGCCCAGCGCTCGAGAGGCCGTTAGCAAACTACGCGGCAAGATACATAGCGAATTTGAACTTGGCCCACTGTATTCGGTCGAAATCTCGTTAGAACACGGCGACGGCGCTCGCCGCATGGCATTCATTGCTCAAGACCGCAGTATCGCCAATGGCGTTTGGAAACCAGAACATCACCTAGAGGCCTGCCGTTTAGTCGACGAGTACGCTAGCCGGGCAATTCCAATTGTTACCTTTATGGACACGCCGGGTGCCGACGCTGGCACCGAAGCAAACGAAGCCAACCAAGCACACTCGATTTCTCGATTGATTGCCGTAATGGCCGCAGCCAAAGTGCCGAGCATTGGTGTCATTTATGGTCTTGGTTATTCTGGTGGCGCTATTCCACTGGCAACGACAAATCTTTTATTGGCCGTTCGGTGTGGCGCGTTCAATACGATTCAACCGAAAGGTTTAGCCAACATTGCTCGCCAATACAACCTATCGTGGCAAGAAAGCGCTCGTTATGTCGGTGTTTCTCCATCAGAGCTGTATCGCAGTGGCGCGATCGACGGAGTTATCGATTGGGACCCAAGCGATAGCAAAGAGGCGATCACCGAGAATGAAAGTTTGACCGCAGCGATATTCACCGGCATTCATCAGATAGAAGCCGATGCTAAACGTGAAGTACTAGAAAACCCCAAAGTCGCTGCCGATTATGTGAATAACGTACGCTCAGAAAAATTGCATAAGCGCTCTTTCGACGCATTGCAAAAGGCCGCCAATTTTGAGCTTTATAAAGAATTAAGTGAATACCCTAGTGTCTATTCGCACGCGATGATGTACTTGCGCTCTCTGTCGATGCGTTGCCGTATTCATTCAACAACGATTGAAGCCTATGGCCGGTTAGCTGAAGAAGAAATCCCGAAAGGCGACTTAAGCACTCGCACCCAACAATTAAGAGAAGTCGCATTTCAACGATGGTTGTCTGACCCTGAAAAACTGGTCTATAACGAACAACTGGCGAAAACATGGGCCACGGTAAAACAACGCCATGATGAATTAGACACCGACCGAAATAAGCTCACTGCGTTTATCTTAGGCGACCCTCAGAGCAACTACACTAGTGCACAAAAGAGTTTTTGCTTTGTCTTGTGTCTGTATTTGTACAATCGCTGGAAGTCAGATGCGGCCTTTAATTTTGTCGAAATGAGTCGACGCATAGCCGCCCTTCCAGAAGCCGAAGAAGGCAGCGAAAGCGCACTCGACAAAGACGAAGCTGATTTAACTTTATTAGACACACTGTTTGAACCTGCAATTCGCGAAGTCCTACAAGACCAGTTTCGGAACATTTTGGTGTTTGATGCCTTGTATAACAACATTGTTAGCAACTTTGGCGAAATCGCTGAAGAATCAAAGGCATTTCAATCTATCTCTGAGAAAACTCTGAGAGGCATCTTAGATACGTCTCTAGAAAAAGTAACCTCTAGCATTAGCGCCACTATATCTGAAGATGAAGGCGCCATTGATAGTGATACTAAAGCCGAATTTGCTAAATGGTTATCGCACTTTGTTAAATATGATCAACGCGGTGACTTCTTAGCCGATGTTGAAGAGTGGCAACGGGTTAACTTTCCTCGTATGTCAGACTCACTGCTAGTGCTAATCACTTACTTCTTTGAAACCTTGGTTCCGCGCTTCATCGACTCACAAATGACTGGCAAAGCGTACAACGGCCAGATCAACCCTGGGCGTATCGGTAAACGTAAAGATTTCTGGAATCAACTCAACATTGCCTATCAAGATCTAATGATACAGCGTGTGTTGACCTCTTATAAACGACAAAAATTAAGTACCGTTGATGCCTTCAAATCAACCTTGTTTACTGAGTTTGAAGAAACCAATGCAAACCGCATGACCGCTAACCCTGTATCGTTTCCGGGTTTTCGTCAATCAATTGAAAAATCATTGAACAATGACATAACGCCTTGCGGTGTTGTCACCGGCACAGGCCAACTAATGTTGGACGACAGTGGCGAAACAGCCAAAGTTGGCGCCTTAATTTCAAATGTCGCCTTTCAAGCAGGCGCGTTCGATATGGCCGGTGCTGAAAAACTCTGTGCGCTGCTGATTGATTGTGCTGACCAAGGTTTACCCGTGGTATGTTTTGTATCCTCGGGTGGCATGCAAACCAAAGAAGGCCCGAGTTCATTGTTTTCAATGGCCATCGTTAACGACCGCATTACGGCGTTCATCTCCGAAACAGGCTTACCCGTTGTAATTTTCGGTTTTGGCGATTGCACTGGTGGCTCACAAGCGAGTTTTGTAACACACCCATTAGTTCACACTTACTACTTTAGTGGCACCGATATGCCATTTGCTGGCCGTGTTGTTGTGCCGTCGTTCTTGCCATCAATGGCAACAACCTCGAACTACTTGGCAAACAACCCAGGCGCAATGCAAGGCTTAGTTAAGCATCCATTTGCAGAGGGCTTGGACGACAAACTGGTTGCCGTTGATTCAAACATCACGCTGCCCACACAAACCATTGGCGACGTCGTAGGCAAGGTTATTTCAGGCGCGGTTGGTGTTGATAACAAAGAAAAAAACGCTGAAGTTTTCCGCGCAGTTGACCAAATGGGTAAGATCGAGACCGTCTTGATTCACGCTCGTGGTTGTACCGCGATTAAATTGATTCGTGTCGCCCAAGAGCAAGGCCACAAAGTGCTGTTGGTGCAATCCGACCCAGATATGGATTCAGCCGCCTGCGATATGCTGACCGAGCAAGACGAAGTGGTTTGCCTTGGTGGCCAAACGCCAGGCGAGAGTTACCTGAACGCTCTATCAGTGGTTACCATTGCTAGAAACCGTGGCGCTGACGCGCTCCACCCGGGTATCGGCTTCTTGTCAGAAAATGCTGGCTTCGCACGGCTCTGTCGTGCCAACGGCTTGAATTTTATTGGCCCGAAAGCAAGCAGCATGGACACCATGGGCAACAAATCGAATGCCATTAATACGGCCATGGCCAACAATGTGCCAGTCGTTCCAGGCTCGCACGGCATTCTTACCAGCGCAGAAGCAACCGCTAAAGTAGCCGATGAAATTGGCTACCCTGTATTGCTTAAAGCCGTGCATGGCGGCGGCGGCAAAGGCATTAAAATTGTGCGCAGCGCCTCTGAAGTTAAAGATGCGTTTAACACGGTTTACGCCGAGGCTCGCTCGGCGTTTGGCAATGGCGACCTATACTTAGAAAAATTTGTGGTATCGATGCGTCATATCGAAGTACAGATTTTACGTGACACCCACGGCGTCACCAAAGTACTTGGGCTTCGCGATTGCACGGTACAGCGAAACAACCAGAAAGTGCTTGAAGAATCAGGCTCGACCATGTTGCCTAAGCGCTTAGAGAATATGGCCTATGAATGTGCCGAAAATTTAGCCAACGCCGTAGATTACTTCGGCGCGGGTACGGTTGAATTCATTTACGACCTGCATGCCGACACCATCTACTTTATGGAGATGAATACGCGCCTACAAGTAGAGCACCCTGTCACCGAATGGACATCGGGCGTTAGAATTGTGGGCACTCAGTTTGAAATCGCCGAAGGCGCGACTATAAAAGATATGAAGATCGGCAACAGCGGCTTCTCTATCGAAGCTCGTATTACCGCCGAGAAGGCTCGCTTAGACACTGACGGGGCGATCGATTTCTTACCAACGCCAGGTTTAGTAACCGAATGTAAGTTCCCTGAAGGCAAGCATATTGAGGTAATTGCATCGGTCTCTGAAGGCAAAACGATCTCGCCGTTCTATGACAGCATGATTGCCCAGCTAGTGGTTCACGGTAAGCACCGTAAAGACGCGATCAAGAAGTTACTTGCCGCGCTTGAAGAAACCTCTATCAAAGGCGTGTGCACCAACATCTCATTATTAAAACGCATCTTAACCGACACCACCTTTGTTAAAGGCGACTACGATACCGGCTACTTACCGGCATTCTTAGACACCCTAGATAAGGACCAAATCGTTGAAGAGATGGCGTATACCGGGGTCGCCGATACCGGAGCTGACTTAAGTAATTTACAAATAGCTGGCACCGATGAAATCAAAGTTATTTCGCCGATGACCGGAATTTATTATTCTACGCCATCTCCTAACGAGCCAGATTTCGTCAAAGTGGGCGATAAAATCAACTTAAGCAATACACTTTGCCAAGTCGAAGCGATGAAGTTATTTACGCATATTTCGCTGTCTAGCGTACCGGGCTCCGGCGTAGCATTTACCGCTGAGAACGAATACGAAGTTGTGCGTGTAAACCAAGCCAACAATGCTCAGGTTAATTCGGGTGATTTGTTGTTTGTGGTGAAGCCAGTTTAATCAGATCAATTGAGAG
>JALZVW010000058.1 GCA_023301745.1 Arenicella sp.
CCGTTTGGCAGATACCATTTCCAGACCATTGTATCGCTGTCTAGTTTAGTCACAATCAAGGTTCCATTGTCGACGCACTTATCGTCTTTATCGCTCGTGATTTTTTCCCGAAACGTATATTCGCTGCCATTAGATGATAACAACTCAAGCTCGCCAGAGCACGGTATAGATGGGTAATCTATACGGTACCCATCTTGACTAATCGTCATTTTAATCGTCCAGGCACCATCTACACTGTTCTGCACACCAAGGCCGCCCCAAATTCCAACAATATCATCATCGGCAAAAGCACTGCTGAAGAAGCTTGATAGCAAAAAGAGACTGACAATAGCGTTAATGTTGTTCATATGTGCTCCTTAAAAATATCATCGTGATTGTGCCCATCTTTAGCAATTAGCTTTTATTCATCAATACACAGGTCATTTTACCGCGCATCAAACAGAACTAAACATGTCTGATGCGCTCGACAATGACGTTATTCCCAGCTCAATGCTGCGCCGGTTTGGTATTCTGTGACTCTGGTTTCGAAAAAATTTTTCTCTTTACGCATATTAGCTTGTTCATCGAGCCATGCAAGGCGGTTTTCGGCCCTGGGAAATGGCTCAAAAATATTCATCTGTCTGGCTCGTCGATTGGCGATAAAACGAAAGTGCTCGATATGATCTTCGGCGTTGTAACCTAAGATGGGGTCTTTCAATAAGTAGTTTGCGTAGGTAGTCTCCGCCGCTTCGCTTTCATCCCACATGTCACGCAGGTGCTGAGCTGCCCGAAGCGGGCAGTCAGAGTTTGATTTAACCACAGTGTCAAATAGCTAAATATCTACTTGTATGCTTTTTTATTGAACTTAATTACTGCGGAAGCATGGGACTCTACAATATATGGGAAAATTCTTTCAAACTCTTCTTTAGTTGGAGAAAGTATCTGCGCCCATGACATACATCCATAGATGGGGTGAGGCATCAGCTCATTTAACAAAGTAAAATCATGCTCAGTCGATATAATTTGGCCTTTTGATGGCCGACTAGGTTTTTGTCCAAACAACGCGTTATACCTTGTGGGCAATAAACCAATAGCTACTCTAAAAACACCTTTTCTATCTAAATTTGAGGCCTTATCATTGTCACCGTTCTTTTCTTTGATGGTGCAAAAATAAACCCCATTCGGTAAAAGGTTTTCAGGGTTATAAAAGAGAGAAGTTTCACCCCAACTAGATTTGGGCTTCACTCCTTTCAATTCTTGACAAATTTTCTCAACTATTCTCGATGACTTCATACTACTAGAGCTTCTATATTATTCGTATTTGTAAGGCTTAAAGTGTCAGTTATGAGTATTGAAGACTCATACTAATCACCCAATTCGAACGTCAGTTTGGTCAATGGGTTGGTTCTGGGCATATCGTCAAGCAGATTTATTCTGATCATTACTATCAACGAATACCTTCGACAAATAGTTTACTGTAATCGGCCTTTAATCAATCCCCTTATCATCTCAACCGCCAACGCCGAGGCCTCCTATCACCCTAAGTTTATTAAACCCTCCGTATTACTCTTTTTTTAGCAGGCGACTCGAAATTTTTAGCTAAAAATCAACTAATAAAAGTGGAACATAAGATTAAGTATCAGCTATTTGGGTTTTAACCTTGCCCTTAACACACCTTACAGAATCTGCATATTGCTTGATATTTAGTAGATCAATCAAGACCTTCAAAAGGCTATATTTGCACCAATTGCTTGCCAAAGTTTTTGCCCCTTAGCATCCCTTGGAAAGCCTCAACAGCATTGTCTAAGCCCTCAGCTATGGTTTCTTGATAAATTAATTCGCCGGCATTTATCCAATCAGTTAACTGATCGGTAACTTCAGCATGCTGGTCTTGCCATTCATTTTGCAAGAAAAAACGATGTTCTGGCATCGGCTTACATGCTCCGAAAATTGCTTGAGGAGTCAGAGCTTTACTGATATCAACATCATTATAACTAGACACGAACCCACAGATAGGCACTCTGGCACCAGCATTCAACAAGGGCGCAACGGCTAGAGCTACCTCACCGCCAACATTTTCAAAATAAACATCGACGCCCTGCGGGCAAGCATTTTGTAAATCTTCTTTTAAGGCACCGGCTTTATAATCAACGCACGCATCAAACCCTAGTTTTTCAATCACGTAAGCGCATTTTTCGGCACCACCAGCAACACCCACCACCCGACAGCCTTGACGCTTCGCGATCTGGCCAACGATTCCACCAACAGCACCTGATGCGGCTGATACGACAACAGTTTCACCGCTCTGCGGCTTTCCTACATTCATTAAGCCTAAGTAGGCTGTACGCCCAGTCATGCCTGCGGCACCCAAATAGGCTTGCAGCGGTACGCCAACCGGTCGAATTTTGTACAACATAGGCGTGCTGTCACCAGCAATGGAATATTCTTGCCAGCCGCTGTAGCTTGTCACGTGGTCACCCACTGCGTACTGGTCTGAGCGGCTTTCAACCACCTCTCCCACAGACTCTCCGACCACAACCCCATCGAGCGCTACTGGGTTAGCGTAGGACTTGGCATCGTTCATCATCGGCCGCATGTATGGGTCCAGCGATAACCACAACGTTTTGATTAAAATTTGCCCTTCAGCTAAATCGCCCATGGGAGATTGCTCAATTCGAAAATCTGATTGCTGGGGTTCACCTTGTGGGCGGGCGGCCAACACTACGGCTCGATTGGTATAGGTCATATTAATTTTCTTCGTTTTAGGTTCTGTTATTCTTGAATTCGATCACCTCAAATTCAATCGTTTCTAGATTAATTCGGCCACAGCCAAGCAAAATTCCGAGTGGTTACAAAAGCATAAATGAAGCTATCAATTAGATACCTTCACCACGCCGCCTATAATTATAAGCCCCTACTCTGTCACATTTTGAGACCCTTGATACCCCTCGAGCACATCAACAGCGACGTTATCACCGACTGAATAACTGAGGATTTTACTTAAGTGAGCGTAAGGTAAGCCGGTTTGTTGTTGCCATTCATTAAAGGCTTCTTGAACACGCTTAAGATCTCGTTGACTGCTCGCCTTGTCGGTAATATCTACGCCATTGGCAATCAGCGCGGTGATTACATCGCCGGTGAGCATAAAGCCATCTTTGCCTGTGAAGCGAATAAACCATTGCGCTGTTTTGCCGCCTAAGCGAGAGCCATTTTTGTGTAGGTACTTCATCAGGCCTACTTGGTCATCGCCTGGCCACTGAGCAAAGAACTTGGCAAAGCTGCCATGCTCTTCGGCAATTTCATCGACCATGGCGGCGTTATGAAATACCGTTTGAATCTTTTGCCAATTGCGAATGATTCGAGTGTCTTCAATGTAGGCTTCCCACTCTTCTGGTGACTTGGTGAGTAGTTGACCTAAATCAAAACCATGAAAGGCTTCTTCGAAACCATCCCATTTGGCGGTAATAACCCGCCAATGAAAACCGGCGTTAAACACACACCGTGTCATTTGCGCTAGATAGCGTTGGTCTTCTATCTTAGCAAGCTGAGTTACTTTAGCCGGCGAGGTTAGAAGACGCGCGAGCTCCTTTTTACCACCCTTACGTTTGGTGGCGGTTTCTTGAATAAATTTAAATTTTTTCATCGTTCAGATTTTACTTAAGAAAATTCGCCACTCGCTAAACGATCACGCAGAACTTTTTTATCCAGCTTACCAATGGTCGTTAGCGGAACTGCATCAATAAAATGCACTTGTTTAGGTATCTTGTAGGGTGACATATTTTGCCGACAATAGGCGATGATTCTTTCTCTTAAATCAGCTTGGTCGTCGTTTTCATTTGCGGGCATTAAGGCTACAAACAGGTTAACGATATCGTTACCTGGCCTTGCCTCATCAGCAACGCCTACCACGGCGGTGTTGGCCACATAGTCTAGGTTGTTGAGCTTATCTTCCACCTCAACTGAAAACACTTTAAATCCGCCAACAATTAACATGTCTTTGGCTCTATCAGAAATAGTGATATAGCCCTCGTCGTCCATAAAGCCAACGTCACCGGTGAACATCCAGGTTTTGCCGTCGAACTCTCTCATCGCTTTGGCTGACTCGTCAGGCAAATTCAAATAGCCTTTCATAACATGTGGGCCAGCCGTGACAATTTCACCATGCTCGCCGATTGGCATTTCTTTGGTGCCTGTTTCAACGTCCATAATTTTAACATCCGCACCCGGTACCGGTATGCCTAAGGCCGTAGGCTTGACACGTTGCGGCGGGTTAACAATATAAACAGGCGCTGTTTCGGTCATGCCAAAGGCGTCACATAGTTTATTCACGCCAATAACCGTCTCTACCTTTCGTCGGTCGTCTGCGGTAAGTGGCGCCGCCCCGGTCACCGCCATTTTCAAGTTGGTGAAATCAACTTGGTGAAACTTAGGGTTTTGCAACAACATTTGAAACATGGTTGGCACCGCGCCAAAGTAATGCGGCGGGTTTGCCAACATCTGATCACAGATATAGTCAAGATCGCGAGGGTCTGGCACTAACACTCCTGTGGCGCCAAAACGAAGCCCACTAACCACCCCGCCGGCTCCAGCAATATGGAACATTGGAAACGGGGTAATAAATGAATCTTCACCTGGTTTTAGCGGCAAAAATGCGTATTGAGTGGCCGAGCAACGCACCACGTTTCGAACCGATAACATCGCGCCTTTAGGCGCCCCAGTGGTGCCACCTGTGTACTGAATTAGATACGTGTCGTTCCAGTGCACTTCTCGTTGTTCAAATTGGTCACTGGCGTTTTCCATCAAGCTTAGAAAAGACTCAACTCGAACACCGTCTATATTGGGAAGATTTAAATCACTCGGTGATAAATAATCGGCCGCACCGGTAACAACAACGGTTTTTAAACAAGCGGGGCTCTCAGACATCGCCGCAACGCTGGAATTAGCAAGCGCATCCAACGATATGAGCACGCTAATATTGGCATCATTCACTTGATAGCTCAGTTCGCTCGGCGCCAGCATTGGCGAGACACCTGATCCCGCACAGCCTATTTTTGCCACCGCTAAAAACGCCAAAACATATTGCGGTATGTTCGGCATATGAAAACCGACAACATCGTTTTTAGTCACACCAAGATCAATCAATACGTTGGCTAGCTTATTGGCTTGCCGGTTTAATTCTTTGTAATTGATCTCTAGATTGAAATATCTAATCGCCGGAAAATCAGGAATCGTGTTGGCATGATCTTCTACATAAAGGCTAAGGGCTTTTTCATCAAACGGCGGGTTCTCAACACCATTTTCTTGATAAACAAACTCCCAAAGTTTTTTGTTTTCGCTCATAAATTCTCCGTTTGATATTTCTAATTATTGGACGCGGTTATTTAACTGTATAAGCCGCCATATTTATTTTCTTTAAACGCTTAACGTATTCTCGGGTACCACCGGCCCAATTATTGGTAACTTTGTTACCGTCTTTGTACCAACTTTGCTCGATCTTACTAAACGCCATCTTAGAAAGCCTCGTTTGAAGCTCCTGATTATATTTCTGTTCTACATCGCGTTTGACATCACAGCTTTGTTTGCCCGATTGATTCAAATAGTTCATCGCCTGGATAATGTAGTTCACCTGCGCTTCAAGCATGATAATGATCGAGGTGTGCCCAAGATTAGTATTGGGCCCGTAAAGCATGTGCAAGTTCGGGAACCCACTGGTAGAGACGCCCAAGTAAGCGTGCGCGCCATCACTCCAAGCCTCTCTAATGCGGCGTTGCCCTACTCCAACTACGTCTATATCCGCTAGAAAAGGGTTGGTCTGAAAGCCAGTACCATAAATTATTGCGTCTACATCAAGCGCTTGGCCTTGTTTATCGATTAGGCCTGTTTCAGTAAATTCGGCAATGCCATTCATATTGATATCGACATTATCTTTAGCCAAGGCTGGAAAGTAATGATCGCTGAATAACACACGTTTAGCGCCAACGGGGTAATCAGGGGTAAGCTGCTGGCGCAGTAAAGGGTCGTTAACATGCTTATGTAAATTTGCTAGGCAGGCTTTCTTAACAGCCCATCGCGAAAACCGATTACCCTTGATGGCCGGTAACACACCGTACTCGCCAAGCACCCAAATAATACGCCGGTAGAGCCTCGCGACAATTGGCACTTTCGCCGATAAGCGTTGTTCCCATTTTGCATAGGGCCGATCAACTTTGGCTAAAATCCAGTTCGGGCTACGTTGGTAAATAGTTAGATGTTTAGCGACCTTTGCAACTTCAGGTATAAATTGTACCGCGCTCGCGGCATTGCCTATCACGGCCACTTTTTTACCTTCTAATTTAACCGAGTGATTCCATTTGGCTGAATGAAACACATCACCTTTAAAGCTGTCAGCGTTGGCGATTTGCGGAGTCGACGGCTTATGCAATTGCCCAATCGCACAGACCACGTGTTGCGCATCAAACTGCTCACCGTTGCTTGTGCCCACCAACCACCGCTGAGTCGTTTCATCAAACTCTAAGGTGTTAACCTCATGCTGGTACTTTAGATGTTTATCCAGCTCGTACTTGGCGGCGGTGTCGTGTTGATATTTTAGAATTTGAGCTTGGCCAGACCACTTGAACTGCCACTGGGCGTTGTGCTCAAACGAATAACTATAGAGTGCCGAAGGTACGTCACATTCAGCGCCGGGGTAGGTATTTTCGCGCCAGGTTCCACCAAGGTCGTCGGCTTTCTCAAGAATCACAAAGTCATCAAGGCCGGCCTGTTTAAGCTTAATGCCCATGCAAAGCCCACCAAAGCCCGACCCTATAATTACTGTCTTTACTATGTGCACTGAATAGCGACTCTCAGTTTTGTCAACATTATAGGCAATACAATAGCAGAACGATCAGTAATCTGATGTCAAAACCGGTAGCGAGCTTCAGCAAATATTGAACGGGGCTCACCCGGAAAATAGCGTTCGTCGGTGAAGGTGGTAAAATCGGCACGTTCGGCATAACGATCATCGGCGAGATTAAGTACTCTCAATCCAAAACCCCAGTGATTATCAAGCGCATAACCAGCCCTTGCATTTAATAGCGTATGGCCTTCGTACTCGCGATCATTACTCGGATCAAGAAAATAAGGCCCTACATGCTGCACTTCAAGCTCGACGCTCGCCTTAGGATTAGCTTGCCATGTTAGAAACACACTGCCAAAGAAGTCTGGCGCAGTGTCTACCGTATTACCATTGAAATTTCGACCATCAATAATCAAATCTGACGTGTATTCGTGGTCGGCAAATGAACCTACCGCACGCCAAGACCATCGCTCATTTAAGCGTTGCTCAAGGCTAAATTCAATACCTTGACTCAGCGTACTTTGGTCATCAACATTAAAGAAGTCGCTGTCACGAATAATTAGGTTGTCAATATCCAAGCGATACAACGAAGCGCTAAATTCTAGATTGTCGCTCTGATATCGAGCGGTCAGTTCTACACTTATCGCTTCAACAATATCTAAATCGGCAACCGTCTGCTCTCGCTGTAAGCGATATAGTTCAGTTGCCTGTGGTGCGCGAAAGGAGTCGGCCAAGCCTAAGCTGAATTTCCAGGAGTCGTTGGCGATGTAATGCAATTCTAATTTAGGTGATCCATGAGTAAAGTCGTCGTCTCGGTCAGCGGGTCGGCTGTAGCGACAGCCACCAAACCCACATTCAGTGCCGTCATCACGAGTGCGGCCGTCCAAACTTAAATTATCATAATCGTATTCAATCCGTTCTAAGCGAGCGCCAGCAACCAAACGCCAATGTTCGTTAATTGACCAATCAGCGTGAGTGAACACCGCGACTTGCCGTGCATCAACTTGGTAATCATATTGAACACCAGTCGGAATAGTCTCGAGTAGAAATGCCGAACCTGGCGTTGGTTCGTCTTGCGTTTGCTGTAGCTCACTGTCGGTGATATCGCCATCAAAACCAATCGCCCACGTTAGTGAGTCATTGGGTTTAAAGGTAAGGGCTGATTGCCAACCAAGGCCGGTTTGAGCATTTTGTTCTAAAGGGTCACCGGGTAAAAAATGCAAGCGAAAATCCATGTCAGTATCGCGAACATAAACACTCGCGCTAGCCTCGGCGCCGTTCGAAAGTTCAGTAGACGCTTTTAACCACGCTCGCAAGGATCTCGTTTTTCTGAACGCTTCGGGGTCTAAGTTTTGGCGGGCCAGCGTTCTATCTCGAAAGCTATCTAGGCCAACAATAAAACCGGCGGTATCTTGGTCTAAATCGGTGTAAGTAGCGCCCGCCTGAAGCTGCCAGTCGCCCACTGTGGCGGCGTGTCGCCAACTGATTTTTTGTTGCTGATAACCCGAGTCATCGCGATAACCGCCATCATCGGTAAGCGATACGTAGACACGCCCGCCATTGTACGACACAGCCGCTTTAGCGCGCACATAGTCGTTAGCACCGGCTTCAAGAGACACTTGGTCGCGACCCTCGCTCGGTAAAATCACATTGACGCTACCGGTCAGTGCATTAGAGCCATAAAATGCCGTACTCGCGCCACGAACTACTTCAATTCGTTGCGCTTGCTCAAAGTGCGTATCGAACAACTCGTTAACATTACACACACCAGCACCGCGAACGGGGATAGATTCTTCAAGAATAAGCACGCTACCGCAAGCGCCCGCCCCCGTGAGCACGGCCGAGCGAATACCGGGGAGCGACTCTTGGCCATTGCCTCGTTGCAAACTTACACCGGGAACTCGGTTCAAACTTTGTTGAATATGGACAGCACTAACCTTCTCAAGCTCATCGCGGCCGAGCAGAGTAACGTTAGCCGCTTGTAGAGAAATCGGTTGCGGTGAACGGGTGCCAACAACCGAGACTTCTTCTAGTTCTGCGCCGAGGCTAACTGAGGTAAATAGACCAAGCAGAGTAACGACAGCAAGCCGCCGCTCAAATAATGATTTCATAAGGAATTTAGGTTTGCGTAATGAGGTGTTCTAGTAACAAAGCAAAGATAGCACACGCGACTAAAGCTGTGTTTCACTCTTGCTAGCCAAAGCGTTTTATTTAACCTCAATTGCCCAGTACTGAGCCGCCGCATTAGCGCTAGAAAAAACGACTCGGCCATGACATAGCCGAGTCGATGCATTGATCAATAGCGCCGGATGCATTGATCAATAGCGCCAGCCTGCACTAAGCCTAAATATTAGAATCGGCAAAGCTCGCTTTGCGCTCTTGTATAAAAGCAATAAGCTTGGCGTCTATCTCAGGGTCAAGCTCTGGAGCAATATAGTCGGCCAGCATTTTTTTGTACTGCGTATTAGCGCGCTTTTGAGTATCGTGGCTGCCATCTTCAATCCACGCTTCGTAGCTGTTGTTATCCGATACCGTCGATGGATAAAACGCGGTTTTGAAATTACGCTGCGTATGCTCACAGCCTAAGAAATGCTGGCCTGGGCCGACTTCGCGAAGCGCATCCATCGCTTGCCCGTTTTCACTCATATCAACACCCTCAGCCATAACTCGCAGCATGCCGGCTTGATCGGCGTCCATAATGAATTTTTCGTAGCCCATGGCTAAGCCCCCTTCTAACCAGCCGGCTGTGTGCAGTGCAAAATTAACGCCAGCATTCAAAGTCGCATTCAAGGTATTGGCCGCTTCGTAGCCCGCTTGAGCATCGGGCAATTTAGACGAGGTAAAACCGCCGCCACTTCTGAATGGAACCCCTAAACGGCGTGCTAAGGCACCACCAATATTCATCACCTGCGCGGCTTCGGGTGTACCAAACGTGGGCGCACCTGACTGCATCGACATTGAGCTCACGAAATTGCCATACACCATTGGCGCACCAGGGCGAACCAATTGCACCAGCGACATGCCAGCCAGCCCTTCGGCCAAACTCTGTGCGGCCACACCGGCGGCCGAGACTGGTGACATTGCACCGGCAACAATGAACGGCGTAACAATGCACGCCTGATTATTACGCGCATAGACTTTCAGTGACGCCACCATGGTGCCGTCAAAGGCCATGGGTGAGTTAGCGTTAATTAGGTTAATCATCACACAGTTCTGATCAACAAAATCATCGCCGAATACAATCTTAGCCATGTCGACAGAATCTTGAGCACGCTCGGGTGCTGTCACTGAGCCCATAAATGGCTTATCAGAATACTTAAGATGAGCATAAACCATATCAAAATGTCGCTTATTAACCGGCAGATCAACCGGTTCACAGATGGTTCCACCAGAGTGGTGCAAGTTATCGGACACGTAAGCGAGTTTCACGAAGTTGTTAAAATCTTCGATCGTTGCATAGCG
>JALZVW010000059.1 GCA_023301745.1 Arenicella sp.
CAATATCGACTAAGGGTTAATAACAATCGCAGGGTCGCCTAATATTTGCCACGCGAGTTGTATATCTCTATGAGTCGCTTTTTCAGCCAATGCTTTCTTAGATGCGATCAGAGCATCGCCAATCGTCACGCCATTGGCAAATAGACGCTTATTCAATTCTATGCCCAAACCTCTCTCGCCCGCGGCTGTTGTCAGCGATGAGGCGCCCAGCACACTTACCGCGCCGTGCTCGCCGCCCAACATAAAGCGGTCGCCCATGGTGTAACCCTCGGGGTCAACATAGTAGGTATTCCAACAACCCCACTGTGTCACCACCGCAGGTCTACCAACATTGGTCAACCCTGGAATTTCAGTCACTGACAGCATCGGCGGAGTTGTAAACGCCCACGTATATTGAGACGAATGGCCAATATACTGAACCACCGACACGCCCGCGTTCATCACATCAATGACTTTGTCGTGAGCAACTTGGTGACCGTCGACCTCAGGGAAGGCTCGAAAATCTTCGCGCAAGGCGCCCCGCCAATCCGATGGCATGGCGTTAATTAAGTCTTGTGCATCGGCAGTAAAGTTAACGCCTGAGCCAAGATCATCTTTGTCAGTCGCCATTAATAGCCGGCCGACATAGCCTTCACGCGCCTGATAGGCTTTGATTTTATTGACCACATAGCCAACTTCAGTTTTTGTTCGGGCACCAATTCGACCAATCGCTATGTCAGGAACACCATCATCGTTCACGTCGCCATAAGAAGCATCAGAGGCTGTCTGCGATACCCTCAAACCATCAATCAATGTCTCGACGTACTTGGTCGGCATCAAGCTTACTGAGTCAAATCGAAAATTCTTGTAATCATAAGAGTCGTTGCCAACCAGAACAATATAACGCGCGCCCATATTAGCCACAGCATGCCTAATATAAGCCTCTATCCCTGCATAACCAAAATTGTAATTGGCATACTGAGCATACACCTGGTTGACATCAACCACTTTCACCGAATAGTCGGCTGAGCGAATGGCGACGAGCTCGTTCAACTCATCACCCATCAAACTTGGGTGTGTGATGATTAGGTATTCAGCGAGACCGCTTGAGATATCTTGCTCGACTTCTATAGCGCGTACTGACGGCGTTCTATAACCACGATTGCCTTGCTCATCGCTAACGACAATATAGTTACCCGCTTGGCCTTGAGTGCTAAAGGCAATTCCACCATCAATCGACCTAACACCGGAAATTCGCCGAATATCACCCGCCTCGTCTTTGAGGTAAACACGGGCACTATTAACATTACTAATGAACGCTTGAGGAGCATCAAACCAACCTTCTAGATAACCGTTAGACATCTCGGTCGTGCGTGGGTAACTTACTTGAAATTCGTTTAAGGCAACACGATCAAAAGGCACTTCTTCGAGGGGCCGATAGTTAAAACGGAAAGCGTTTTCACCATCTTGAACAACAACATTTTCAGCCACAAACTGATCGACTGTATTGCCATCAAACTGTTGATCGCCAACTAGGTTATTGTTCACTAAGACTTCATAATGATGATCGTTACCCTCAATCGGCAAATCGACAAAGCCCATCATTTCGACGTTGACTGTCGCGCTGGCCGTTCCGCCAACAACATTTTCGAGATTGAAGGTATAAATTGGCGTTGGTCTAACGCTAACGGTAAAACCAAAATGCCAAGGATCATTGGCAATCGGTGACACAAATGAATAGGTATTATCCTGATGCTCGACCGACGTGTGTAGATACTCTCTAGACATTGGCGCGACTAGGTTCACAGACGTGCGTTGAGTCCGTATTAGCTCGCGCTGGCCATCGCGAATTTCTTGATTACTCAGAGAGTGCAAGGTAAATATTTGATCTTCACTGTACTGGCTATCACTACCTTCGGCGTAAAATTCAATATAACCACCGGGGCCAAATTCACTGCGCCGGCCTGACGAAAGGTCTTGGCCTTTGGCGAGTACGGCCACAGGCTCACCATCGACACTTAAACCAATACGCCGAATATTGACACTACTCAAATCAGCGCCTTGCTCAAGTAGGCTTTCGTAGCTGATACGGTGCATGCCTACTTGGTTGGTCACTAGATTAAGCAGTTCAGTTGCAGAAGCTCCACTAACCACACCAAATGAGGCCGCTAGGAGGCCCAGTTTTAAGCTTAGATTGTTCATAACGCTTCTCCGTCTAGCTGGTCTACTTCATCTAGGAAGGCCTCAAATTCAGGATCGAACTCATCGCTTTCACTAGCTCGTTGACCCAACTTATCGCCGATCAACGTTCTAACTTCATCCACGCTTTTCGGCGCCGCCGGTACCACAAGACTCCAATCAAACACGTCTTTCTTACCAAGGTTGGCGCCATACTCTTCACCCACTTTAAATGGGCCTCGGGCAATTACTTCTTCGGTATCTGACACGTCAACCAAGGCAAACCATTTAGCCTCTGATTGAGCTTCAAAATTATACTGCTTGGTTTCGACTTCAGAATTCACATCAATGTTCCCGACCAATAACTGATCGTTAAGCAACTGCCAACCTTCTTGGGTTCGGGCATATACTTGAAAACCAGCATGACCGACTTCATTTGATGTCTCCCACACAAAGTTAACCGTGCCGCCAGAGCGTGTTGAGCTAAAGAAGTTGATGGTAACTGGGGTAGTTGCGAAACCACGCTGATAGCCGAAATCGACACCGGACTCGGTTATTCCGGCCGTATTAGCACCCGCCGAATCTAAATCAATAGGGGTGCCTGCGGTATTGTCACATAATGAAATAGTGACCGAATCACAGACCAAGTCAGTTGGGTCACCGCCAGCAATCAAGGCTAAATCAGGGTCGCCTGTCTGCCCGTATCCATCGATACCTGTTCCAGTTGGACGAACCCTCACCTGGTAACGACCGTCTGGCAGACCTTCAAAATTGTAACTGCCATCCGCACCCGACGTTGTAGTTTGAATAACTTGGAATGAACCGTCTTGCTGTTCGAGCAACAGATCAACTGGCACATTAACGGTTGCAGCCAAATCGACGCCGTTAGTCGAACTATCATCACTTGGACCACCCGCGACACCGTCTAAATTCACATTAGGGTCGATGACAACGGCGCCGTCAGCTGGTTCGATCAAGTTTTCAGGCTCAACAAAGATCACACCGCTCAGTGTATTGCTGCCTGAGACACCAAAGTCGGCGGCAAAATTAGGCTGGCTTGATTCATCAACGGCCGTAGCCGGGTCATCAATACCAAGGGTTAGAGCATAGCTCCAGTTCTTAGCAAAATTGTCACCAACACTTCCCGTCACTAAAGTGCCGTCAGCCAACTCATCAAAGCCGTTAGCGTCGGCCACCACAACAATGTAGTTGCCATTTGGTAAGCTGGTGCAAACATACTCACCATTTTCATCAGTTACCACCGTACGAATTAAATTATCAATGCCAGGTTGAGGTACTACCGAACTCGAGCCAACACTTGGGTCATTCGGGGTTTCGCTTTGATCAACATCTAACCAACACTGAACAGTGACACCCTCGATACCCGATTCATCATCATCGACAATGCCGTTACGATTTGCATCAAAGAAGAAGCGATTACCAATTGAGAAGAAGTCGGTATCAGAAATAAAGCCCGCGTCTTGTTGAATAGCATTGCGGACACCGGCCGTTGGGTTGCTGCTTGTACCAGCAACGTCTCTCAAATTTATCAGAGTTGGTAGCGTTTCTAGCGGGTTCAAATCGCTCGTCACGTTAATGTTATCGGTAATAACCACTTGATAGTTAAGCCCGGTCACTGAGTCGCCAACATTTAAACCCACAAACATGTATTGACCATTCTCATCGGTGCGAGTCGTTGCCAGCACATTGCCGGCCTCATCGAGCAAGTTAACAGTGACGTCTCTTAGCTCAGTATCCACGCTTGGACTGACAAGGCCGAGGTCGCCATTCTGATCAGCATCAGTATAGATAGTGCCTCGAATGCTTCCAAGATCTGTGGTGCCTGGATCAAAACCGAAATTAAGATTAGAGATAATATTATCGTCATCAGACAACAATGGAACCGGGTTGTAGATGTCATCACCAATCGGGAGGTTGGTCGGTTGCGTCTGATTTAAGTTTGCGCCTGCCGCCGAATCTATGCCGCTGATCGTTACGCCACCATCAGTAACATCGTTCGCTTGATAAGTCACTATTAAGTCATCAGCTAAATTAGCCACGATGTTTGAGATAATCCAACTGCCGTCTGGCTCGGTGGTGGTCGTCAACACTGGAGGCGACCCCGGCGCGCTACTGGCACGAAACACATTAATGGTTACCCCTGAAATAGGCGACTCATTGGCATCAAAATTACCATTCGCGTCAACGTCAACCCAAACAAAGCCCGACAACACACCGGCACTATTACCGTCTGGGTCACCAGGGATATCACTTGAACTGTAGCCATGATCAACGTCGGTAACATTTTCACGTTCTGATAAATTAACGACTTCCGGGTCAACGGTTTTCTCCAGGCCGGCTGGAATATCGCTAGGGTCACTGTCTACAACATATTGACCAGGAGGTAAGTCTCGGAAAATATATTCACCATTAGCATCACTGGTCGTGCTGGCCACAAAATTAGGGTGACTTGGGTTACACATATCACTGAGCGATGACAATATGGCGGGCGGCAGTGCTGTAAAACCGCCGCCACCTGGGGTTTCATAAGTAAAGACAAAGGTATCGCCACCGGCCTGCTCAAAGTAACGCACCTCTATTGAGTGAAAGCCCGCGCTCAGTGTGATCGGGTCGCTTGTCACCGTAACCGCTGCGTGCCCGCCATCATTGTCAACGACTAAAGAGCCATCGACAACCACTACTGAGCCATCATCAGACAACGTGCGAAAACGATAGCTTCCGGCTGTTGTTATATTAATGAACCCGTTAAAAATATAAGCGAACTGATTAGTATTATTGTCGGCCGCTAAGATTCCGAAGTCTGAACGAGTTTCGTCAGGCCCGGTGCTCAGGGTACCGGTCACCTCAATATCGGCGACCACATTAAAAGCGCCGTCATAGCGAGCAAATGAGACAACACCATTGGGTAAATTAACGCCCGTATCGAGTGGCGCACGACATAAATGCACGTCAACATTACTTAAATTGAATTCACCATCTTCAGCATTGGCGTTTGTGTTTTCGTCAATAAAGACTTCACCTGAAATTGAAGCGGTTGCCTCCTCACGAATATAACCAAAATCAACATTAACTTCGTCCGCATCAGCAATGGCTCGATCAAGCACATCTAGACCACTGGTAATATCAAAACCGGCTAGACGAACCGCGGTATCGGTTACGGCCACACTGTAATCACCATTCGGCAAGCCTGAGAAAACATAATTACCATTCACGTCGCTGGTGGTTGTTGCGACAATTCGATCCGCGTCGACCGTAGTTCGAGGTATGAAATTTGGGGTAACCTTTACCTCAAGAATATTGATTGCAGACCCGCCCGTGGTAACCGTTTTTTGCAAGCGAATGTAACGCGCTTGAACGCCAGCAAAATCCACCACCACATCGCCGGCAATCGGGGCCGCAAAATTCGGTGCAACCAAATCGATTCGTGCGTCTTGATTGGCATTAGCCGCAGTAAGGCTAGCGGCATTTTCGCCTAAGGCCGCAGGTGCATCAAACGGAGTATCTGCGATCATCACAGCGACGCCCGTCAAACGATTTTGGCAGCAATTATCACGATTGAAAATCGTGATTTCGCCAATCGCTTGCACCGAACCTAGATCAAGCTCCCACCATTGGTTCGTAGCGCCTCCTCCACTCGTATGAGCTAGTTCAGAATTAGCGTTGGATGACGTGATGCCATTAATGGCATTACTCGCAACGAACGAGCCAAGCGTCGAAGACTGCGATGCAACCCCAGCTTGTGCAAGATTAATCATGCCGGCTAAAATATCAAAGCCTTCGACTGCCGCTGAGTCATCTTCTCCAATGCTGCCGTTACCATTGATATCAAAATTACCGTCGACAATAGCAATGCCATCAGCTTGACCGTCGTCGTCACTGTTAATCACGCCATCATCGTTTATGTCTAACATGCCGTTGATAACATTGTATGAGTCAATGGTGCTTCGGCTAATCAACGCGAGAGTTACCCCTTGTATACCGATTTCACCTATGTCTTCGACACCGTCTTTATCTGAATCAAGAAAAACGGTACCCGATAAATCGAAGGTGTTCGCCACGCCCTCATAACCAAAATCATTACCCACAGAACTCTGGCCTGTCGTCAGTGTGATGTCAGTCTGATTGTTTGGCGTGCCTTCAGGGTCTTCTGTTTGCGTGCCGCCGGGAGGTGTTACAACGACACGGTAATCGCCTGGATTATTGACATTAAACTCATACAAACCATCCGCGCCAGTTTGCACCGTCTCTACGGTCGTTTCGAACGTGCCGTTGCCATCAGCGTCAAGTAACAAGGTTACCGTTACATCACTAAAACCAGCCTCACCAGGGTCTTGATCAAAACTAACATCGGTGTCGGCGTAAACCGTACCGGCAATTAAGCCGGCTTGATTGTACCCAAAGCTATTCTGGCTATTGGTCGCACCCGATGAAACAGACACTGTCTCAGAAAGACTCGCCGCCGCTTCAGTCGTCGTGCCTAAGTAGGTAAGCAACTCATTATTTACATCAGTAACAGCAATTACGTAAGAACCGTCTTGCAACCCGGTGAACCTTATCTCGCCGTTTAAATCAGAGCGTGTGGTAGCGACAACATCGGGTTGACCATTACCATCGGCATCATCGGCGATGCCGTCATTATTGGCATCGTTAAATAGCGTCGCGGTTACGTTAGCGAGAGGTTCTTCGTCGGTATCACGAATACCATCACGATCACTATCGACCCAAAAAGAGTCAATTATGGTGTTGCTATTCGCCGCGTTAAAACCAAAATCGATATCGGTCACAACCGATGCGGTAGCACTTAAGCTGACCGGGTTTCCAATAAAACCGCCCTCACTTTGCGGGCCGACCGTGGGCGCGAAACCAGATAACTGAGGGTCGCCGGTCGCGATGGAGGCAATATAGTCGTCACCAAATGGCACATTGGTAAATAGGTAATCACCATTTTCATTACTCGTAACCGAACCAACTCCGGCGACGGCGCTGCCGTCACTATTCGTAAGGTTAAGTGTTACGCCACCAATGCCTGCTTCGCCTGGATCTTGAATACCATTTGAATTTGCGTCGAACCAAACGCGGTCGCCAATCGCGCCGGTATTGGTATTTGGAATATAACCAAAATCAATATTGTCTACCGCGACACCAGACTCAACCGAAACGAGCCTTGGGTCCACTCCGTTAGCGCCAGCGGTATTTTGCAGACCAGGTGGCAGAGTCGTATCGATTACATTAACTGTATATTCGCCCGGCAATATATCGGCAAAAGAATAGTTACCATTGGCATCAGCCACAGTCGTCGCGACCACGGCACCGCCTAGAATCAGCTCAACTTGCACACCGGTAATGCCGGTTTCTTCAATATCTAAAATGCCATCGAGGTCTTCATCCAACCAGACAGTGCCTGAAAGAGAACTTCGTATCACGTAGCCAAAATCTTGATCTAAATTACTAAAGCCGCCCGGCAAGGTTAACTGCGCCACACTTGCGGTTAAGCCATCTGGGTCGGCGGTATTAGTAGAGCCAACCGGTGGGTTTAACACCCTTAACGTGTAATCTTCAGTGCCAGTGGTTGCTGGCAAGCCAATATCCAAAGCATTAGCGGTCACGCCATCGGCCGCTAAACCATCACCAAACAAGTAATCACCATCGGCGTCAGTTGTTTCAACCCGGCAGGTTTCAACCGTGGCGTCGTTATCATCTAAGTCGCCACATAACTGAACATCAATATTGGCCAGCCCCGGCTCATTCGGTTCTTGAACGCCATTGCCATTCAAGTCGTTAAAAACACGATCACCTATCCGGCCTGATGGCTCCAGGCTTTGGTAACCGAAGTCTTGAATAGCATTAATTTCCCCAGCCACAATAGTAATAGTAGAGGCACTATCGCAGACCACACAAACGCCAAGTTCATTAGGGTCTACTGAGGGGGTAACATTGCTTGGCGGCGTGACGTTAATCAAATAGGTGCCCGCCGGAAGTGCGCCGAAACCATAGTTGCCGTTTGCGTCAGTGACAGTAGTTAACGGAACACCGGCGCCATTTCCTAAGTCAATACCCGCTGGCGGTGTAAGCGTCACGGCAACAGCCGAGATCCCGGTATCAAACGCCGAATCAAATACACCGATGGAGCCTTGTGTGGCGCTATCAAAAAATACTTTATCGCCAATAAAACCCATCGGCGCATAGCCATCGATGCCCAAACTTACAGTGGCTCCAGCAACGGCGGTTACGGTTGTCGGGTCAGTACCTTCAGTTTGCAGATGGTTCAACGGGAATTGCGCATCAGTTTCATCAACATTCGCAGTCGTTGCGCCAGGAGGAACACTTGCGCTGTAGTCGCCATTGATATCACTAGAAACGGTTTGTTGATTTCCATTAGCGTCGGTAATTATGACATCAACACCCGCCAAATCAGGCTCGCCAGCATCTTGGTTGCCATTACCGTTACTATCGATATACAAATGCCCAGTCACTACTGATGCTACAAAATAGCCGAAATCTTGGTCGAGGTTACCGCCAGCCGTACTCAATGTTAGTTGACTAAAATTCGGCAAACCACCATCGGGGTCTTGGCTATTTATTTGACCTGCTGGCGGAGTCAATATGGTTACGGTATAAACCTCAGCGCCATTGGTGGTCGGTAAGCCGGTGTCGGAAGCATCGGCGGTCACGCCATCAGCCTCAAGTAGATCGCCAAATAGATAGTCACCATTGGCATCAGTCACTTCTGTGCGAACGGTATTTACAGTGTTGTCATCATCATCTAGATCACCACTGATCTGAACGGTGATTCCTGCAAGACCTGGCTCACCTGGGTCTTGAACACCGTTGCCGTTTATATCGTTATAAACACGGTCACCAATACGGCCTGTTGCGACATTATTAGCATAACCAAAGTCTTGGTCATTATTAATTATGCCGCCTGAAATCGATACCGCCGATGAGTTATCGTTACCACCATCGGGGTCTTGAGTTTGCGTGCTACCACTTGGCTGGGTCACTGTGACAACATAGTTTGCATCAGGTAAGCCCACAAAACTGTAGTTACCGTTCACATCAGTTAGTTGACTGATCGCGACACCAGCCCCCAGCCCGAGGTCTACATTTATCGGTGGGGTAAGCGTTACCAATACGTTTGGAATACCCGGATCACCACCGTCTTGGGCGCCTAACGTGCCTAAACCCGAGGTAGCAAATTCTTCTGAATAAATGGTATCGCCTATGGTATTGCCTTGAAAGTAACCATCATCGCCAGCATCAGCCGTCACACCAGCAACGGCGAGTACATTAGTCGGGTCTACACCATCGGTTTGTATAAAACCGCTAGGGAACTGAGGGTCATTGTCATCAATATTGACCTGCGTAACGCCGGGAGGCACTTGCGCCAGATAATCGCCATTTGCGTCGGTCTCAACTATCTGAAAATTACCCAAAGAGTCCGTCACAACAATATCTAAATTGGCAATACCCGGCTCGTTAACGTCTTGAACGCCATTACCATTAGTATCGAGATAGACACGCCCAATCACGAAAGACGGGTCAAAATAGCCAAAGTCTTGCTCTAGGTTACCGCCCGAATTCAATAGGTTAAAAGTGTTTGAACTATTGCCATCACTACTCGGGTCGTCAGTATTTTGCAGGCCAGCAGGCGGATTCAGAACCGTTATCTCATACTCGCCGGTTGGCACATCAGTGAACAAATACCCACCGGCAGAATCAGTCACTTCAGTTTGGCAAACTGGATTATCGACAATAGCAAGATTGTCGATAAACAAGACTTCACCGGCTGTGTTAAACGAAGCGCCAGGAGCGACCTGAAAACGAACTCGGACATTATTCGACCCCTGAGAGTCAAATGGCAGAGTAATATTGCCGCTAAAATCGTCAATATCAGCACCCAAAATAGTCGTCAAATTAGTGAACGCGCCACCATCAATCGACAATTCTACAAATATTTGATCAGCGGGTTCATAGGTATCATCAGCACCGCGAAAGCCAAATGTTAGAGCAACACTACCAAAACCCGTTAAGTCAATTTGACGAGTTAAACTAGGACTAGGACTACCGTTGTTGCCACTAATACTTAACTCACCAGCACCAGTAATAAAGATACCATCATTGCCCGGCTGTGTTGTAGCCGGCGAGCCATCATCATTTAACTCAATCCAATCAGAGGCCCACTGAGCAGCATTATTGTTGTAGGCCACTGTGTCGTATTCATCGGTGGCAACAATAATGGTTCCAAAGGTGCCTCCATCAATGCGGCAAAGCTCAAGATTAATTCCCCCGATACCTGGTTCGGCTGCGTCTTGTATGCCATTGCCATTGATATCGGTATAAATAAAATCGCCAACTAGCCCAATGGGCACACCGTTAACGTAGCCAAAGTCTTGCGCCAAGGTTGACGCCGACAAGTTAACCGTTGTGGTGTTGTCTAATACGCCATCTGGGTCAGATACTGGAGAAAAACTATCTGGAGGGGTTACCGTTATAGTATAGTTTTGACCACTTGTTAAACCAGTAAAAAGGTAGCCGTTGCTGGTTGTTCTAATGGTGAGTGTGTTTTGTATTCCAGGCGTATCTCTATCAACATCTATATCAAGGTTAGCAACGCTAATGGTAACGTCAACGCCAGCGATCAGCGGCTCACCTGCATCTCGAGCACCATTGCCATTGAGATCTTCAAATATCTCGTCACCTAAAAACAATCGATCATTACTACCAGTTCTAATCGTAGTGCCCACATCAAAGCCGGAATCACCAGGGGCGGTAAACTCTGGGTCTTGCCCCCACGCTGCCGCAAGCAGCACCACCGCAGGGTCGGCAATCGCAATGTCACCAACACTATTACAAGCAAAGGCAAGCATCCCAGTTTGATCTAAGCCATTATTCGCCTGAACAACACCCTGACTATACAAACGGGTACTGTCGAGAGGCTGCACAATCACTGAATAATCGAAGGTGTTACCCGAAACTGCGTCAGTTAGAGGGCCACCATTGCCGCCCGCATCAACACAAATCTCGATATCTTGTGTCGCACCCTGACCAGGCACATCGGCAATCACCCAAATTGGCGATGCGTTTAGAGGGTCTATCGCGTTATCAAGTTCAGGGTTATTACCAGGAGCAAAGCCGACTCGAATCGTATCGCCCAACAAACGCAGTGGCGTTGTTACATGACCCCAATCGTGAATTTGGTTACCATCGTCAATTACAGTGTAAGCCGTGAAGACTTCGCCACCTTGAGATTCAAAACGGATACCGGTTAGCCCGTTTGCATTAGCGGGTGGAACTTCAAATCGCGCGGACGCATTCGCTGTAACGGTAACCGCCGTTGGCGCAGCGTTAGGAGACGCATTGGTAAACGCATCAACAACAATATCCGCATCGGTTGGATTAAAGAGAAAAACGACCGCATCATCTGCTGCATCAGTGGTACCAACAGCTTCATAATAGGTATTGCTTAGCAATGCATTTGGGAACAAGGTGTAAAAGCGCACCTCGTAAGTCGAATTGACATCGCCAGTTAAGACATTCACTTGTACTGGCGCGCCAGAATTGATCGTTGCGCCTTCACTAATAACTAGGTCTCTGCCTAGCGTAGCGTCATCGCCAATGCCAAACTCAATCGACTCACCACGATTCAAGAGAACCGGTGCAAACGCCGGCGCAGCCCCATTACCGTCGGGGTCAAAAATCACTGAAGTATTGTCCTCAGAGGCCATTATCGTGATGGCGACCTGTTCAAACATATCGTTTGAATTAGCCGTATTTTCGCCAATAGGCAAAATATAGTTATTACCAAACTGCGCCGCTGGAAACAGCTCAAACGCGCCTGCTAGAAAGGTTCCTGTACCGGTAGGGAAGAGTGACCTAGTAATATTAACCGTTCGATTCACGCGAAAAAAATCACGAGCAACCACATCAGCCTGGTCAAAAACGACTACTTCGCCAACATCGAATACATCATCAACATCATTAGTACAATTAGCTAAATTAGGGTTGAAGCCATTACTGCAATCACTATCGCCCCAAAACGCGGTAGTTGCGGCAAACGGGCCTACAGCATACGTAGTATCGGCCTCAAAACCGTCAGCACTTGGGTCAAAGATAACAACAGTACCCAGCTCACGAATAACGATGTCGGTACGCGTTATTACTGGGAGCACTGGTGTTAAACCGACGCCGCCAGTCGGGGCGTCGATGTCATCAAAAAACTCAAATGCTTGGCCTTCAGGAAGCGGCACATAGAATTCTTCAAACGTTTGAGCTAGCGCATTACTTGATAGACCTAACAATAGAATACTGCTGAGCAATACCACTCGCAGCTTAGCCATTAAACTGCCCACAACGGACATTTCATTCCGGCCAAGCGCCATCATTGAATACACTAATACATCTAATCTGTTCATATATGAACCAACCCACCGCAAACAGCGACAATAAAATCAAGCACCAACAGCGCAATATCTGTAAGTGTTCGAAAGACCGCAATTGGTTCATGCTTTAGACAGAATATATCAAAGCGTTTAATAGGGCTAAGACGACCTTATTAATCGATAAAACAACCCTTAGCCTTAGCGTCTGCAGCGCACCCACTGCTTAGCTCGGCAACCAACCGCACCAAATATAGCTATAGGCCTGACATATCAATTAATCGGAGAACCAACCCTATAACGGCCGTTACACACCTTAGAAAGGTAGCACTGGCAATACGCATAGAAATAAAAAGAATATTTGCAAGAAGCCGTCACTTTAGTGTCGACTGCAACAGTAGTAATTGACCCCACTCAACACTACCAAACACTGTACCCCAATAAGCGATTACGATGACAAGCGGCACTAAGCAACCAGTCACTATAAATCAATGAGTTAACCGCATTCCACAATTCACTTCTATACGCTAACGTTAGATGCCATTTGGGCACCTAGATATCAAGGACACCCTCCAAAGGTGCCCACAGATACTTAAATTTTACCTAGTTTAGGCAAAACAGTGTAGCGCTTTGAGGCAAGTTATCAAAAATTCACTCGCCTAAACTCTTGATAACATGAACTTTCTCTACAAAGGCCCATTAAAATCAGAGTCGCCTAACTAAGCACCATTTTTTACCGTTTTATAATAAGAACACAAAAACGACCATAACGTAATTGGACCAAAGTCTATTTATTACGGCCTATGCAGTTTAAATCGGCAAACGACTCTTCGAGCCTAGTCACAAAGTAGTCTTCAGCCTGACGAAGCACCTTACGAGGGTCGTAGTATTTTTTATTTGGCAAGTCTTCTCCCTCAGGGTTGCCAATCTGAGTTTCGACATAGCTCATGTTTTGCTTGTAGTAGTCACGAACACCGGCATTAAACGCCCATTGCATGTCAGTATCTAGATTCATCTTGATCACGCCATAATCAATCGACTTTCGAATGTCGTCTTGTGAGGAACCTGAGCCGCCATGAAATACGAAACTTACTGGCTTAGTGCCTGTTTTGTCGATTTGGTCAGCTACATAATTTTGTGAGTTTTTCAGAATCTCAACGGACAATTTAACATTGCCCGGCTTGTAGACACCGTGGACATTGCCAAATGCCGCCGCAATAGTGAAATTAGGGTTGATTTTCGAAAGGCGCTCATAGGCATAAAACACTTCAGACGGATGAGTGTAGAGCTTGCTTACGTCAACGTCACTATTGTCGACCCCGTCCTCTTCACCGCCAGTAATACCTAACTCGATTTCTAAACCGATTTCTATTTTGCTCATGCGCTCCAAGTATTTAGCGCAAATATCAATATTTTCCTCAATCGGCTCTTCAGAGAGGTCCAACATATGCGAGCTAAACAGCGGTTTACCAACACGTTCGTAATACGTTTCTTGGTAGTCGAGCAGGCGGTCGATCCATTCAATGTTTTTCAGCGAGCAATGATCAGTGTGAAGAATAACCGGCACACCATACATTTCAGCAACTTGATGCACATGCAACGCGGCTGAAATACAACCGGCGGCTGACGCTTCAAAATTGTCGTTAGCTAGGCTTTTACCGGCGTAAAACTGCCCGCCTCCAAATGAGAGCTGAACAATCACTGGCGACTCTACCTTCGCGGCCGTCTCCATGATCGCGTTGACCGTTGATGTGCCTACCGCATTTACCCCAGGCATAGCATAGCCAACAGCTTTGGCGTCTTCATAGATATCAATTAGTTCTTGGCCGTATACAACGCCGGGACGGAATTTACTCATGATTACTCTTCCACTTACTTATGAACGTGAATCACACTGACAAACTTTGGATGCATGACAGTGCGCGATGGATTTTCGATGCCGCTATTGTAAACAAAAGTCTTTTCCTTTGTCGCGCCTATTTGTCTCGCCTATCTTTCGCCTTACTGGCCATAACACCATTATATTGCTAATTGATGCTACCTTAGCCGCGACAAAGCTTTTCATTCGCGCTGACTTGAACCCGAATCAGCCGAAGCGAGACTTTCACAAACATTCTGAGTCTACAACAAAATACTAAAGCACTTGAAATGACGCGCGCGATTTTGCCATTAAGCTAAAACTGAGCGGAACCAGGCGAGCGTGGGAACGGAATCACGTCGCGAATATTTTCCATACCAGTAACATAATTTATTAGCCGTTCGAATCCCAAACCAAAACCTGCATGGGGTACCGTTCCGTAACGGCGTAGCTCACGATACCACCATAAATGTTCAGCGGTTTCTTGATCTGGAAAGCGAGCGTCCAGCATATCTAAACGCTCCTCACGTTGACTGCCGCCAATAATTTCGCCAATGCCCGGAACCAACACGTCCATAGCGGCCACGGTTTTTTCGTCATCATTGAGTCGCATATAAAACGCTTTAATTTCTTTAGGATAATTCTTCAGAATCACGGGGCCTTTAATGTGCTCCTCTGATAGAAAGCGTTCGTGTTCAGAGGCCAGGTCAACCCCCCATTCAACCGGGTATTCAAATTTCTTGCCGCTTTTCAATAAAATATCAATCGCATCGGTGTAATCCATATGCACAAAGTCATTATCAACCACGCTATTGAGGCGATCAAGCACGCCCTTATCAACACGTTGCTGAAAGAATTCCATGTCATCAGCGCGCTCACTCAACACCGCCTTAATACAATGCTTCAAAAAGTCTTCAGCCAGCCTCGCGTCATCGTTTAAATCGGCAAAGGCAATTTCAGGCTCAACCATCCAAAACTCGGCTAAGTGTCGGCTAGTATGAGAATTTTCAGCTCTAAAGGTTGGGCCAAAGGTGTACACCTTAGACATCGCCAAGCAATAAGACTCAACATTCAATTGCCCTGACACCGTTAAAAAACTCTCACCGCCAAAAAAGTCTTGTTCATAATCGACACGCCCTTTGTCGTTGCGTGGCAAATTTTCCATATCGAGCGTAGAAACACGAAACAACTCGCCCGCGCCTTCGCAATCACTTGCCGTGATGATCGGCGTGTTTACCCACTGAAAACTATTTTGATGAAAGTAATTGTGAATCGCGTTTGCTAAGGTACTTCGAACACGAGTGACCGCACCAATGGCATTAGTGCGCGGGCGCAAATGGGCTTGGGTACGTAAAAATTCAAAGGTGTGCCGTTTCTTAGCGATGGGGTATTTCTCGGGGTCATCGACCCAACCAACCACTTCGAGACTGGTGACTTGAACCTCTACCGACTGACCTTGGCCTTGCGACTCAACTAAAGTGCCCGTTGCAATCAAAGAGCAACCCGCACTTAAGCTCATTACGTCATCTTCATAGTTGCCGAGAGTATCCGGCACGACAAGCTGAATCGCATCGAAGCATGAACCATCGTGCAGCGCGACAAACGAGATGCCGGCTTTAGAGGTTCTACGAGTTCTCACCCAGCCTTTAAGGATTACTTCTTCACCAGTGGGAACCGCTCCCTTGAAAATATCAGCGATGGAATGCTTGTTCATGCTCGAGTCTCGTCGAAAGTTTAGTTTCTCTAATTATAGCGACATGCAACAAAAATTGGTTAGCCTATTTTCACCAGTGCGCTACGGTTATGCTTTTTCAAAAGCTCGTATAGCTATTAGGCTATTTCTCAAAGAATTGTGTCTCCAATAATCGTTCATCGGACTCAGCAACCGCTTTCAAACGCCCCATTACCAGTGGCAATTCTTTTTTAAAGCTGTTTGCAGCCACCGCATAAATCAAAAAACGAAGCCGCCCTTTGAACACCACTTCGTGAGTAAACTTCGTTTTGCCAGACTCTGATTTTTCAAAATAGCGTTTTAACTCTATGCGCTGATAGAGAGGCACAAACAATGTCTCGGTAAACGAGACGTCAGGGGTCACTTGAGTTAGCTTGAAGCGAGTTTTAGCTGCTCCATCAGCCTTAACAACACCGGTTGCACCTTGCTCAAAATGCTGACCCTCGTCTAAACGAGAGTATTCTAACAAGGTGTCGAATCGCTTCCAATTTTCAACATCGGACCATAAGCCCCAGATCGTGCTTGGCTTGGCGGTTGTTTCAACCGAGTACTTCAGCCGATAACCACTCAACACTTCAACACTATCAAGCTGTGGTTCATTGGCGCTCGCCAATGACAAAACAAGCAAGCCGGCGAGTAGAAAAACAGCTCGGTTAAGCCCTCTAAAACACCCGATGACACCACCCCATAGTGCATTCATCGCATCACTTGCTCGACTTATCTATTGGCTTACTCAGTTGCGGCGGCAGCCAAACTAGCCAATAAACCCGTGATTTTCTCTAGCACAGGATCGCAGCCTTCAATGGCATGGAGCTCTTTCATGAACGCCGGGTTTGAATACGCCAGTTTAACCGTGCCATCAGCGTCTTCCCACACCAGCGCTTTTTGCGGCAGATCAATCGCCACCGTAGCCGCGCATTGCATCAACAGTGTTCCTGCGTTCGGATTACCAAACAAAATAACTTCGGTTGGCCTGAGTTCGAGATCAACACCAGCGGCATTTTTTGAGTGATCAATTCGTGCAAATAAACGCAGCCCTTTGTTTTCGACAAGCTGAACAAATTTATCAGCCGTATCTTGAACAGAGTGTTGGCTCTCTACAGTAATTAAATGGTCATGAGCAAAAGTAGGCATAGTAAATATCAGTAAAGAAAAAATGGTTAATAGTGATTTCATAAGTGTAATGACCTTGTTAGATGAATCAATCTTTCACCCAGAATAACAGCTTGCTGCTAAGGTAGCTCAAGCTTAAATACTAATTCATCTAAATACGCACATGGACAAATACCTTATCAGCAACGACATTCAGCTTTGCTATCAAGATCTTGGCGACTCTTCAAAGCCCGCCATATTGTTGATTGCAGGCCTCGGCGAACAATTAGGGGAATGGCCAACGAATTTCTGTAATTTATTGGTAGAACACGGCTATCGCGTTATTCGCTACGACAACCGAGACATTGGTCTTTCAGATAAAATGAGCGAGCAGCCGTATTCACTCAACGATATGGCCGACGACGCCGCTGGCTTGCTAGATGCCCTTGCACTAGAAGGTGCGCACGTGGTCGGCATGTCAATGGGAGGCATGATCGCGCAAATACTAACCGCCGAACACCCGAGCCGCGTTCGCAGCCTGTGTTCAATTATGTCGTCCAGTGGCAAGCCAGGGCTGCCAAAACCAACAACACCCGTGCAAGCAATAATGGCCAAGAAAACCGACGGATCAATTAACGGCTTTATTGAAAACTGGGTAGCAGGCAAACAGCTGATTGACAGCCCGGCCTACCCAGCTAAGAACTCAGTTTTATATGCGAGGGCCAAGTCAAATTGTGAACGGTCCTACAACCCAGGTGGCTACATGCGCCACCTAAATGCTATTTACTCAAATGGCAGTCGTGTATCGCTATTAGAAAAAATCGATTGCCCAACATTGATATTGCATGGCACAGACGACCCATTAATTCCCAAAGAGTGCGGCGAAGACACCGCTAAACACATCAAAGGTTCACGGCTAGAGTTAATCGATGGAATGGGCCACAACTTACCTCAAGCCCTGCACCCGCACTTGTGCAACTCGATAGTAGAAAACATAGAAAAAGCTGAACGCCTGAAGCCAGCTAAGCAATAACCGCCTAATTTCAACAACGGTCTTACCCACCTTAATGACGCGAGGTTAATAAGTGCGTATAAGCTATCGCCGCCCGAACATAACCACCCAAGTGGCACCTACTTTCGCCGCCCCCCACTCTTCGAACTTATGGCTAGCAATGTTTTTACAGTGGCCCGCGCTCTCTAACCAAGTTTGGTAAACAAGCTCTGGAGAATTAAACCCTTGCGCAACGTTTTCACCCACGTTACGCCACTGATAAGCGGCATCTAGCGCTCGGTCTCCCATCGTCTTGCCATCGCTACCCTGGTGAGCTAAAAAATTATTCGCGTGTAAATCATCCGCGTGTTTTTTAGCCGCTCGGCTTAACTCACAGCTCAATATCAAAGGCGGCGTTGAACGCTTTCGAACTCGACCACAAAGCAGCCCCTTGTTGCGCGATTGATTATGCAGACCTAACAATGCTGTAAGCTCGCCGTCTATCGAACATGCCTGATCTTTCTGAGCTGGGACTATAAGCTCAACATCGTCTACCGGTAATGGGTGCGAGCTCGTGGCACTGGAAAATAGCAATCCCTTGACCAATAGCGCTAATACAAGAAAAAAAAAGTAGCGAGCCCTGCCCGTCGTTCGCCTTAGACTGTTTTGATGAAATAACTTCAAACGATTCCCCCACAAGAATAAAACAACAGCTTAGACTATTTTTAGCATACAACTCAACTCAGTAAACCTAATATTAAGGGCAATATGCGACATCAAAGTATTCAGCTTCGATTCAGCATGCTACGGTTAGGCTGACCCGATGCTAATTGACTGTCGAATATCATTATGTACGTAATTAAGAAAGCCATAGCGTTAATCGCACTAACAATCACACTAGGTCAATTAGGTGCCTGCGCGGTGATGAGTAAAACAGATTGCTTAACGGCCGACTGGCGTCAGATTGGGTACGGTGTCGGCCTAGATGGTAAATTAGACAAAAAAGAAGCGTTTAATGTTCGCCAACAAGCCTGCTCGAAACATGGCGCTAACCCAGTTTGGGAGCAATTTGAACAAGGGCATGCCGATGGCATTGTTGAGTTTTGTCAGCTTGTCAACGCAGTAGAACTCGGCGCCCGGGGCGCACACCACGCTATTGATAATCGAGTGTGTTCAGAGCGAGATTACCCCGGTTTTGGCGAGGCGTTTAGCGTTGGCTATCGGCTCCATTCCCTGACCCGCCGAGTCAACGAAAGTAACAGCATAATTACAGATTTGAGCAATCAGGTTCATCGCTATGAAAAAAGTATTAGGCGCATAAACCAACAGATCAGCACCCAAGGTTCGAATGAATCAAACCTCAATCAGCTAAAATCGGAACGCCGAAATTTAAGAAATAGAATTTACCAATTAGAACGAGACGCCGAGCAATACCGCCGGCGCTTGTATGACGACCTATCGGCCAGAGACAGCTATTCTGACTATGTCTACCAAGATTACATTACGGCCTTAAGTGACCGCTTTGTAGACCCCAGACGCGATAAAAAGCTTAACCGCTCAAAACGGCCACAAAGCTCGTTCGAAGACCGGGTCGACGAAATATTAAACCAATAATTTTGAGCCGCACCAATGTGAACCTAGCGATGGCTCTATATTATTCTAATCAGGGGTCATTCTAAGCAGGTGCCATTCTACTGGCTTCTTTTAACGCCTCTTCCGCACCTTGACTCAGCGTGGAACCACATATCAATAAGATTATTGCTTTAAAGGTATTTGCTTTAAATAACCAACAACTGTATCCAAATACAGTTTAATGACTTTATTTAAAAATGCTGGCCCACTTTGCCAACATGCATAACCCCCTTTCATGACTATTGCTTAGAACGTAGTACACAAAATCAATAAGTTATGTAAATATAGTGGCAGATGAATTGCCAGCAAAGGAAGAAACAATAGCAAGCTAATTTTCATGCTATTTGATTAGCGGAATTAATATGGAAAAACCGATGAAATCAAACACTAAGACTAATATCGAAACTCTTTTCATTTCTGCGATTGCGGGTGCTTTTTTCTACTTCATCTTGGTGTATTTCTGGACGTATTTCCCATCTGTAAACCCACTCTTTCGATGGTTGCTGTCGTGCTTTACTGACAGCTCATGGTTCAAGCCAGTAATCTACTTGCAAGATATGTTAGCTAACACTTTGCTCTGCATTCCCTTGGCTCTTCTTTTAATCAAACTCAATCCAAAGAATGTCTGGCCGTCTGTCGCAATTGCCCTAGTATCAATTTTCTTAGTTGGGCACTATCACTTATTCTTGCAAGAATATCAGGGCTGGCATATAAATGATTTTGGATTAGTCTGGGCACTTCAGCAAATCCCATTGCCAATGGCAATACTATTTTTACAGTTGAGGAAAAAGCGTGAAGACACCTAACAAAGCATCAAAGCAAGACTTTGTTCGCTGCCATCAGGAGCTTCCCGGTTCGTACCCGCAAATAGACTCGCCCTTGCAAAGGCGTTAGGTATATCTAATGAAAAGCGATGCTTTCACTCAAGAAGAAATTAATTATATAAAAGAGCTCTCGCTGAAACAGTCTACGTTTAAGCAAGTGTATTTTTATGGTTGTGTTTTAACGCCTCCTATCGCCTTTGCTGTTTATGGTTTCATAAAGAGCGATGTTTTTGCAATGCTAATCGCGTTTTTAGGGCTTATTGTATTTGTCGCATGGTTTTTATCCCAATCGTTGGGTGCGGTTAAGATATTAAATAGTATCTGCCAAAAAATAGTTCAGAATTTAGAAGCTAGTTCTAGTGATTAATGAATATTTCTAAATTATCTAATGCGTTTTTTGAAGATGCTCAACTATCTGCTGTTACCAATATGGTCACAGGGAGCTCGGTTGACAAATTTAAGAAAATTCATAGTGGTCTTTGGGTTGGCGGTAAAGTCAGAGTAAATAAGACAGAGCTTAGGTTCGACGTAAATTTTGTCAATCAAGCTGTGCATAAAGAGTTAGCTAAAATACTGATTCCAATCATAGACATCGAATCTTGTAGGTATGAATTTGCTTGGCTGACTGGCATTGTTGTAATTATTCACAAAAATGGAACTTTTCGTTTTCGCTGTTATGGGGCAAAAAAGGTGGCGAATGAAATTCGTCAAACTATTCAAGGGCTTTAAAAAAGACCAAAAACTACGTTGCGCAGCGCGTGTTTAAATAACTATTTTTGAAATGAAGTTAGTTGATATAAAAACAGAGACGGGTAATCAGATCCTTGAAGATCTACTGAGCGAAGGCTGGAAAAAGACTCGCGAATACAGCCCTGTCGCTTTTGACAAAGGTATAGATTTCGATAGCTATGAATTAAAGAAAGACAATTCAAAGCTAAAATTTAAGTGGACCAACTGGTTTGAATGGGAAATTTTTGGCGAAGAAAATGAACTTCAAATTATTGCTAAAAAATATGACCTTAGTGCAAAGTAAGAAAACGATCACACATTTTTTGGTCTTTCATTTTATTTGAAGGCGAAAAAACGTAGGTCGATTTATTGGAACAAAGCCGTGCGTTTAAAAATGAAACTTGATTCAGAACTACGAACATTATTATATTTAGAGAAGTCGCTTGAAAAAGACTTCCCTTCACGTAAAACGCTAGTCGTGCTAAAAGCAATAATGGCCGCATTAGTAATGATCTGTGTTGTGTCTTTTGTTTTTGCAACGTCGGGTAAGTTATATGTGTCAGTAGCAATACCGTTAGTTGCGGTGTGCGGCTTGTTTGTTGGCTACATTTCTTACTACATTCGTTCAACTGAAATTTGGCCTCATTATCGCCCACATATAAGCAAGGCGAGCGTAGAAAAAAGAATCAATGAAATAAAAAATTAGCACGGTTAAGAGCCTGCATTCAACGGGCGTATAGAAGGTGCGTATTATGTTTAATAAACAAGAAATCGGCTATTAGTATTATGGAAGGAATTCTATTATTGCTATTTTTATCTTTTGCCTCTTTTATTGCTTTTGTTTGGAATTTCATTAGATGGAAAAAAGACAAAGAAAATAAATTTGAGAATAGAGATAAGATGGTTAGCTTTTTGGTTATTTCGATTGCTTTATTTCTAATTGCTTATTTTATGCTCGCTAAGTTTGCCTCAGGTATGGCTCTCTAGTTTGGGGCGCAAAAAATAACATGCTCCCATAAATCACACACACACTGTTTTTCGCGCGCATTGAGGACTGCGGCTATGTGAAATTTAAATAGGGAACAATAGTGACAGTGTAAAACTGTTGCAAGAATTAATATTTAGAGTCCCGTTTTATGGCAGCTTACTTAGTGCCCCATAACGCTAAGTAGCTTGTTATAAATTTCAGTATTTTCGTACACCCCAGCAAACGCTTCGGCGCCTTTGCCGTAAGCATATACAGGCACCATCACAGAGGTATGGCCTGACGAAGAAAAAGCATGCCCTGCCTGACTATAAGGTTCATCACTTTTGGTATCCCCGGCGGGCAATGTTAAACCACCCGTTTCATGATCAGCGGTGATCAGTACCAAAGTGTTGCCATCGTTCTTAGCAAACTTCATTGCCGCACCAACGGCTTTATCAAAATCGTACAACTCACTAATAGTGTAATCAATATCGTTAGCGTGGCCACCCCAATCGATTTGAGCACCTTCGGCCATCATGAAGAACCCAGTTTTACTTTGTCGTTGTAAAAACCCGATACTCGGCTGAATCGATTCAGCTAAATAATCACTTCGACCGTTGCCAACTGACTCAGGGTGGTTGTCGGCCGTAAAGTAGCCTACTCGGCCACTGGCTTTTTCAAGCTCATCTAAAGCACTAATAAATGTGACGCCTTTGGCGGCCATCTCTTTGACTAAATCGCGATTATCAGGTCGCCCTCGGTTCTTATCGACGCGATTGTCAAAATGGTCTTCAGCGCCACCAATAAACAAACTAACCGGCGCGTCGACGAGCTCTTCGGCGATTGAATAGTATTTCTGGCGGCTCTCTACATGGGCATAAAAACTAGCTGGTGTGGCATGCGTAATACCCGATGTGGCGATCAAGCCGGTGGCATAACCTTTCTCGGCAAGTAATTCTAACAAGGTCTTCTTTGAGCCACCGTTGGCGTCCAAACCAACAGCACCATTATAGGTTTTAACGCCAGTAGAAAACGCCGTGGCCGCCGCCGCTGAATCCGTGATAGCTTGCTTAGAGCTGCTTGTTTTAATCAAGCCAATATAATTAGCGCTTTCGATATTGAGCGGCTCTTCTCGCTGCTGAATCGCCTTAGACACTTGCGCCAAGCCCATGCCATCTCCGATTAGAAAAATCACATTTTTAACCGGGGTTTTAACGGCTGTCGGCTGGGGCGCTGTTGGTCTATTTGAACCAGAACAGGCCGCCACGCTGACTAAGAGCAGTATTACAGATATATTTTTCATTTTTACATTCTACTAAATACTAAGTTTCGAAATTTTAATACCGAATGCGCAAAACGTTACTCAGCAATAATGATTGATTCGATCATAGTACTTACGTCAAAAAACGGCTACTACTTAACTAAGATATTAAGATGATTTTTTTCTTTTCGTATTCTAATTGGTCGCCAGGTTACGACCAAATCCCTTATTAAAAAGCCGGTGACGAGCACGGCCAGTATAGCGATTACCCACATCGTCTGACTCAGCGCCACACTCGCAGAGTTACTATTAAAAAGTAACAGACAGCCGGCGAGCAAAACACTCAAACCGATCAACGACTCTAAGCAAAAACATTGTTTTTCAATCTTCTTCGGTGAAGGTCTCTCGGTTTTTTTTGAGGCATAAAACAATATAGAAAGATCGCGTACTAGGCTTTGCAGAAAAACAAGACCGGCAATCCATATGACACCCTGGCCTAACAATACTTGTTGGGGAAGCCACGAGTAAAAAAGATACACGCCGAACACCAAAACGGTAATTAAGCCTAGCTCGATCACCTTGGGCTTTGTCATTTATGCGCTCACACTTAAGTTAGCTAAGCAATCGACGCTTTAAGAATTTATCAGGCACAAGCAAGGGGTTATCGGGTAAATAACGGGCTACCCGCTTAGCCCAAGCATTCACCTCAGGTTTATCAAGCACAAAGCCGTTAGTGCGCATACCCATCATATAAGCATTCACGACGATCGGGAAAGCCGACAAGTCGGCCAGTGAAGGTGCCGATTGCCCACCTAGAAATTCACCACCTTCAAGGTGGCCAACAAATTCATTTTGCAAACGGTGGAGCATGTCGTCCATCGTTTCAGTTAAATCCAGCTGTTTAACCATATTGACAATAAAGGGGGCCTTCTTAACCCCAAATGGCCAAATCAATCGCACGTAACCTGGCAAGGGTGTGGCATCACTTACTGCATTCGAGAGCTTCCAACCGTTAGTAATTGAATTAAACGTATTTTGCCATTCGCAGGCCCCTCGAAACATGCTCGGGATCAAGGATTCGCTAACCCATTTATCAATTTCTAAAATTCGTTCTCGCTGGTCGGCATTATCGGGCAACATCGGGTTATCGGGGTATACCTCGTCTAACCAGATACCTAATTCGCTGGATTCTTTACGCCATTGGTCACCAATTTGCATCACAGGTACTTGGCGCTGGCGAGTGAACTTAATTTGATCATTGGTCAGCGGGTTAACTCCAATGAACTTAAAATCTAACTTTTTAAATTTCAGGTAACACCCAACCTTCTGCGCGTAAGGGCTGGTTGGGTAAGAAAATAATTGTATGTGGCTCATAGCTTAGCTTGGAAATTTTGTGATCTTTGACTTAAAACCATCATCACGCTTGTTCGACAATCGTGGCTCTGGCGCTTGATTGATTGTCCAATTGTAATCTATGAATTTAACCTTGTAATTAGTCGGTATCGGGTCACTTCGATATTGATTTACATAGGCAACTAAATCGCCTTTCTTCCCTGATGATACATAATCTTTAGTATAAAACTTCATGATTCCTGATAAGTAAACAATCTGTTTATCAGCCGAAATTTCAATATGCTTTGGCTTGTTAAAAAATTCAACCGCGGCAATCTGTAAATCATTCTCTAGAGATTCAGGAGTAAATATTTTCATTGGCAAACGCGGGCAGTCTACCACCATACAGTTCAACGCAAAGTGCACGCGAGGCTCACCTAAGGGCCGAATAACCCGATTTTCATAGTCGTATAAATTAGTTTTCTTGCCGCCAATCACTACTCGGCGAAATTTAAAAAACGATGCGCGCTTTAATAAAGAACTGAAGTTCGCCGGAATGCCTCGCTCGATCACACCTTTCATCGCCAATGCATTGTAGGCATTGATGTGGTATGCCAATACATGTGCTTGAGTCGGAAATGCCTCCGGGTGGCTTAGTGGGCTAATCTCAGCAACGGCGTCAACAAAAAGTTGGAGCTGCGATATGTCTTGCTCCAGCGCTTCGAAGTCAGTACGGCCTTGATCATCAACAAACCGCTCTAATGTTTGCGACCAATCAGAGAGTCGGTCTTGATAGGGGTTTGATTTCACATCAAATGCGTTCGCTGTATTCATGACGCTCAATATTAATAACACTACAAAAGCCTTTAGTGCAGCAAGCTTTTGAATACGTAATGGGGTCTTAGAAAAAGGTATTTGTTTGGAAAAAATCATAATAATCCTTCTAGGCGCTTACTGCGACTTTGATAGAGAGAGGTTTGTACTGCAAACGTGTTCCATCAGCTCGAGTAATCTCTAATGGGCGTAAAATATAATCGTCTCGTTGTGAGTTATGTTGGCACATAGATACGGGGCCTTGGTCTGTCATAACCATGAAAGAACAACCGTCGATACGCTCTTGCACTAACTCTTCAGCGTCCATAAAGTTTTGAACAAAGAACGTAAGTTGATTTACTTGTCCTCGGGCTGTGAGTAAATCTTTGGCCATAGCCCACATCAATCTAGAACCATGAGCTAAGAAGCGCAGCCACCACCGCGGGCGTATGGCGAGCGCGGTTAAAAATTCAAACGCTAATTTAAATTTATTTTGTTGGCGATCCCATGATATATGTTCAAAATCTTTAAGAAAATCGGCGAAGAAAGCTTTGTTATTAACAAGTGGGTAGATTGTATTATTCACCACTACCGTAGGCATATAAAAGTGGCAGTCTGTGTGTCCAACTTGAATTATGTCCCAAGGCAAGTCAGGCGATGAGCCCTTTTCAATTTGATTACACACCGATTGCTTATTGATCACAATATCGCGTTCACGCCACTCACCTCGACCAGTATCGGCCTGCAACTGAAACGACACCAAGCCAATTTGGTCGGCTCGGTGCCGAAAGAATTCAACCAGGCTAGGTATTTCTAAAAAATTACCAATGTGCACGGTCGTATTAAAAATGACCATTAGGCCTAAACCTTTAGTACGGTCTAGGTAATCATCGCGAACCCCGTTTAGCTCGGCTTCTAGTGTTACTTCAACACCGTCAATTTTACGGCGTTGTGTGCTGTCGACATGGAAGGCCACATCGCGCAAACCAACCGCGGCTAAATTGCTGAGCAGTTTACGCGTGGCACCAATGCCATTAGTAAACAAAGCCGTATAGAGCCCAATTTTGTTAGCGTAGCTGATGATTTCAATCAACTCGCTATGCTTTCTCAAGGTTGGATCACCACCTGTGATTTGAACATGGGTGCCCTTACCATAGTGTTTAATTACATCATCCAGGCGACGAAAGACTTCTTCTATCGGAATGTCAGCCACCTGCTGGGAATGCTCCGAGAGGTAACACAAAGTGCAATCTAAATTACACTTCTGAGTAATTTCTACCGCGACGCAGCCAATCGTTTGCAAGCGCCCTAATATCTGGTTTGAGGTAAATAGCTCTCCCATACGCTCCTGGGTCTCACCGAGCTGTTGGGCTCGAATGATTGCATTAGCTTGCTCAGATTTTATCGAATTAATGTGCGTCATTAGTATTTCAGTCGGTCACTTATATAGAGTAAGTTATAGTTACTTACTGTTAAAGAACCCTCGAGGCGTGGATTAATTTCAAAATGTTAGATAAAAAGACGGTGTACGCGGCCCTTATAAGCCTGGCGATTCTTTACTCGACGGTTTCTGTAGCTCAAAGCTCAGGCGCCGCGGATCAACGCCAAAATCGTTACCACGCTGTAAAAGACGTAATCTTTGCTACGCCATATGACAGCCTGCCCTATTACAAGGTAAGTAAAGCGCTCTTTAAAAGTAAAGAAAAAGGCGCGGAAAGCCGTCTACTTAAAGACGCCCGGCGTACCCTTTCCAGCTCCGACGATTTACTCAGTAAAGATAGAGGGCAAAAGCTATTACAAGCTAATGGCATATGCTTTGCCGGAGAATGGGTTATTGATCAAGGCTCAACTTTTTCTGGCCTATATAAGCAAACAACACGAGTACCAGTCATCGCACGCGCATCAGTTTCGTTCAGCGGCACCAAACAAAACGAACGGCGCGCTCTTGGTTTGGCGGTAAAATTATTTCCTAATGATTTAGGCCCATCACCAAGCCTGAATATCTTCACCTTACATTCTGTTGGCGGAGTAAAGACTAAACACCTTCTCGACTTGAGCCTCGACAACGAGCCTCCGCTAGGCCGAATTCCAAGATTTCAAGATATTTCTACAGCGCTTAAATTAAAGAGCGAGCTGTTAAAAGCCGACAAAGAAGCCGGTTCAGCAACACCCAGCGTAACGTTTAGAACCGTTGCACCATTGGCCGAATATAAAGAACAAAACACCATCGCGCCTCGGTGGTTGCGATTCAGCGCAGCAAATAAGATTCGTATTGATAAACTAGATTTTAGAGATGAACTGCGAGTTGAGCACTACCCAAATGGCCAGCTCATCTACCAAATTGAGGTGGCCGATCAAGTTAAGCAAAAGAAATCTAAAGCTCAATGGCAAACTATTGGCCAGTTGGTTTTAAATGAGTCGGTTACATCCAAGGCATGTGATACCCAATTACACTTCGCTCATTCTAAAAACTAGGCGCAATACCTGTTTTCAGCAATCGCTTCGCAATCAAAGCTGTCTACTTAATTGCTAGTGTAAAATAACCAAGCGGCAAGGTTAGTCAGCCGCTCAATGACAATTCAATTCCCACGAGGACCAAGCATGACGAGCAAGCCACCACTACCCCCGTTTACCGAAGAAACAGCGATTCAGAAAATAAGAATGGCGGAAGACGCGTGGAATAGTCGAGACCCAGACAAAATCGTTTTAGTTTATACGCACGATACTAAATGGCGCAATCGCAACGAATTTCCGGTGGGTCGTGATGACGTGCACGCATTGCTAACGCGTAAGTGGCAAAAAGAACTAGGCTATCGATTAATCAAGGAGCTTTGGGCCTACACCGATAATCGTATTGCGGTGCGCTTTGCCTATGAGTGGCACGATGACTCTGGCCAACATTATCGGTCCTACGGTAACGAAAACTGGCAGTTCAATGCGCAAGGCCTAATGGAATATCGCCATGCGAGCATTAACGATTTAGTCATCGAAGAGTCAGAGCGAAAATTTCATTGGCCGCTTGGCCGTCGCCCAGATGACCATCCAGGCTTGAGTGAATTAGGTTTGTAATAAGGGCTGTGCGAGGCCTTAAAAAAAGACCTCAGGGTTACGCAAGCATGGGCTAGATCGTTAACAGCATCAAAATCATAGGGGTTGCCGCTTGCATCAAAAAAAGATGACGCGAGTGCTTCTTGATCTTAGCCCACATAGTGAATTTTCTTTCTAGTAGTAATTTCATGGTTAGCTCTTACCTAAAATGTCGACAATGACGTACAAATTTTGACTAACTAGGTGAGCCTTATTGGACAGAATGCGCGTGCTATTAAAAATTAAATCGGCCTGATGTAGGGTAGCCATGGTGAGTTCCTCTATGGTTAAGTAGGGTAAGAGTTAAAATATTTCTTTTAGGAAATTCATCGACACCTGCATAACCACAAGCTCGAATGCCATAGAGCTTACTCACGAATAGTTATTTGTCCGTTAAGGGAACGTTAAAAATGATTTTAATATTCTTAACGCAACTATAAATTGAGTAAAAATGTCAGAGCCTGCCTGCCAGGCATAAAGAAATATGCGGCACCTTTAGTCGTAACAAAAGACTGAAAGCCGGTTAGAGTTGTACTGCCCCGGTTCGACGGTATCGTGAATTTTTTTGACATTGGGCATTTGCCCGAGCTTATCGAATCAGTCTCTCCCATCAGGCCGTGAAAGCTAGAATTACCCAACCAAGTTTGTTGTACAAATTCAAACTGGCGTTCAATATCAGCGTTTAAACACATAAACATTAATCCCTTCTCACCAGTACTCGCTTGATGATACGGGCGCCCGATTCGCAAAATTCTATGTCGGTTAGATAAGTCCATTTGCGTTTGAGTATCGGCCCCTAAACTATCTCGCGGGTTAGCTCGGCGAACGTGTGCACCGAGCGGGCATTGCAGGCCTTGCGGGTCTTCTTGTCTATACCGAAAATTATTTTCGGCCTCACCTTGCATATGCTCTGATGAAAACCTGACCAATGGTCGACCGTCTTTCCAGCGCCCTAACATTTTTGCGCCTACCCATTCTGGCGTGACAGTTTCAGGGCCATCGGCTTCATTCAGCTCGTGCGCTTTGGCACCACAAAATGTGTTAAAGGCATCCACATCTTGTTGCAACTGACGAATGACTAGATAGGTACCATTAAAACCAAAATCTTTTCGCGCACCTTGTCGTGTTTGAAAGGGCTCTTCAGGCAATACGTTTGAAGTATCTTTGCCAATGTTGACCACAGGCGATGGTGATATATTGTCGCGCTGATCAGGGTAACCACAAAGCACTTCGCCCGGCGCCACAAGGTGATCATGTTGATTTGTGCGTTGCGCTTTACTAGTGCCTTTGATTATCGGTTGAGAAATACCATCAACAAAACCAAATGGCTCGACGGCCGCACCGTCGCCGTTGCGTACTACATCACAGTTTTGTTCCGACACGATTCGTGCATTAGCATGATCGATTAGCGCTCTGGTTTCGGCTAAACGAGGTTCAGCTTGTGAGGCCGTTTCAAAATAACACATCAAGACAAAATCGACCTCGGTGTCACCATTACCCCATTGCCAGTTATCTGGATGACTTGCTTCGTCATCACCGAGTATTCGCGATCGCGCGACGCTGTTGACCCCTTGGCAGAATACATTTGGAAAAATTTGGTTGCCATTATCATCTGACGACAAGCCTAAGCGCCGCAAGCCTCGATGGGTAAATGCAATTTGGCACACGTGCTTGCCATTGGGTGTTTCACCGAAATCTACTTGCTCTATTATGTGGTGCATCAGTGTTTTCATCGATTGCTTATCGCGTTGAACCCCGAATGACACAAATAATAATTTACTATGCGGCAAACGCTTGCCCAAACCACCAAAGACTAACGATTGGATATTTGATTTGTCCAGGCCGGCACGTGGGCGATGAGATGACCCAAACAAGGAGAACCATTGATCAGCTTCTCTGACATCATTTATAGCCGCAAAGCCTTCTCGAATTTTGGCATTTTTGCGAATCTCACTGGTCGTCAAATTAGGGTAAGAAACATACCAAAATGGAGTGGGTTTTTGTTGTTGTCTGGCCCAATATTTAAACGGCTCACTTAATTTCGCACCACTCTGTGCCAGGTATCGTGTACGCGGAAAACCTACAGTGTTACTCCAGATACTGGTTAGCCCTTCGGACCCCTTAGTAATAAAATCTTCCAGATACGATTCCCAACTTCCCCCATAGTTACTGAAGAAAACCAGTTGTCGTGTTTTAGGAATTCGAATCCAACGCGCGGAATGAATTGAGCTGATCACAGACAGAATACCGGGTGGGTTTTTATAGCCTGCCGCCAATTTAATTGACCAAAGCACACCACGTAATAGCAGAGGCCTCATCAAACTTGGCTTAATACGAGATACCGAAAACATATGATTGTGTTTAAGTTGATTTTCTCGGCTGGTAACTGCATCGTAATTACCCTGTTCAGGTAATATTAGATCAGCCGGGTCACTTTTTTCTAAGCGGCGAAGGTAAGCGATGATCGCGCTGGCAATGGCACCAATAAGCAATATTGCGCCGACCGCCGTAATACTAATAGCCGCACCAAGGCGGCCTAAGTTAGGCCAAAACCCGATTAATGGCCCACCCAAAATTTGAAAATTCACCACAATGAAAAATAAAAGAGTCATCGCTGGCGCTAATGACCAAGGCTGACGAATGTAATCAACTAAGTACCTGACTAAGCCCACCTCAGATTCAGAGAGACGATTTCTAACTGATGTGAAAGCCCAATTATAGCCCTCTTCAGAGGCTATTTTTTCACGCACTAATTTAAGTCTCTCTAGTGAATTATTGGTCGCAGACCATGGCTCATCTAAGACAAAATCATAAATCAATTTTGATAATTCAGCTTCTTTCTTAATGCGCTTAACACTGTGCCCTGGAGTACCGTTAAAATTAAGGCCTAGGTTTTGATTTAACGGATCAACGCTGCTTATACGGGCAGAGGCAAAGATGAACGGCAGGCGGTCGTCGGCATCAACTTTGCACGCGGCTCTTATTTGCTCACCTAGCATCGGCTCGAGTACACCAGCAACATGTGCAATTAATACGTCTTCTGACTGATCGCCAGAGATCTCGAACAATAGATGAGCTGGGTCTACTTTTTCCCCTGCGTGATAATAGGCGGGGCTAATACAGCCACTGGCAAAGTGCACATAATCTGAGAAAAGCAAGGCGCCGACCAAGTTTTGATCGCCCGCCGTGATTTCAGGTGATGCACATGCAACATTGCCTAGTGATTCAAGCGCTAACACTAGTGCCGGCAGCTGGGCGTCGCGTTCAATGGGTATACAGATTGAACTAAACGTTTGTTCTTTGTCGCCATAGCGATCTACTTGATCCCAGGTCAGGCGAATCGATTCAGGGAAGATACCGATTCGCTCCATTCTGCCGGCCTTGCCTTTACGACTATCCAGCCCTGGTAGCGAAAATAGTTTTTTAAATATTTGAGTTGAAAACGCACGCGCCATTGGTGCGCCGATACAGCTGTGTAAGCCGTATCCGAATATCATCGAATTTTGACTATCGCGGCCAGGCAAAAACTCATCTGGTTGACTTACACTTTCTGGGTCAAACATGGCCGACAGTGTCGATGGAATAACCAAAGAGCCTTTCGCAATTTTTTTTTGTCTGCGAGCACCTTCACCGATCACATAGTCTTGTTCACAAATACGAAACGGGCCAATTTGAATTGGATTAAATCTCATGACTTCTTCGATAACCGATTGTAATTGTGCGTCATCACCTTCAGTTATCGATGCCAATACAGCACTGTGAGCCTCGGCTTTACTGAGAATTACTTCGAGTGCATTGCCAATGCCGAATATGGTCGTTGGCAAGAAACCGAGAACCATTCCCATCATGATCGAGCGAACATCCTTGAGCGGAACATCATCAGGGGTTGCCATGTGTGCTTCGACGAGTTTGTCTAATGCGCTAACCGCTTTGGTCTTAGACGTTTTCGATTTATCAATAGAAAAATCGATTACTTCAAGCATATACTTTGCGCCGCTCATGGCTAATTCACGCGTGGCGGCGCTGCCAAAGACATCGGCAAACAACAGTGAACTTACGCTCAACGATGATTGGTAGAAACGCTCACCGTTACCAATATGCAAACCGAAATATTCATCGCATATAGCGAGCGCCGAGGGCTTAAATAGATCTTCGATTGGGTTAAATTCGGACGAGACAGAACGCAAGGACCGCTGCGCATGACGATCTGTTATTTGGCTAATAACAGCGGCCATCTCCTGTGGTGGGAACGCCTTGAGAATGAGTTTTTTTTGCGATCGATATACAGCACCATCGTTACTGCCAAGAATAAAATCTCCACCGCCACTGACAATTCGCATTTCAGGGCCAAAGGGCACGGTAAATACTTTAGTGTTGGTTAATACCTCACGCACATCGGCCGCGCGAGTGACTAAGACAAAATCGCCAAGACGAAGCACAGGGCACAGCCACCTAAGTACTTTAAGCAGTTTTATCGGGCTTCGAAACAGTCTTGACGCCACCTTTGCGGCAATCCCCTTAGACCGCAGTTTTTCGATATCAAACGCCGGCAGCTTTGATTCGAGATCAGTTGACCTCAGGTCATTGACCCGATCATAATATTTCACCTTTGGCACGGCTAAACCTCCTTGTAGGCTTTGATTAGGCGTTCGTTGTATTCTCCATTTATAAACGGAATAGCCCGAATATTGTCTTCATTGACATTAACTTTTCGGCTAATAATTTCGGCCTTTTCTTGTGCTGCTCTTTGTCGGTCTCCATCGTTATTTCTGGCTATTAGGCACGCGATTTTAATCACCCGGGCGTACCAGTACCTAGGCGCCAAGAAAGATGAACGTTCAGCCGCCTCTATTGATTTGTCTAATTCTGATGAAAAATAATAAGCGGCTGCCAACTCAGCAAGACTGTGAAATCGATAATAGTCAGAAGGGTTCAGCGCTAACGCATGACGAATATCGTTTGGCGCAAGCTCGGGCTTAGCCACTAAAAGATTTGCGCTGCCGCGAGACGAATAAGCAAAAGAGAGACTCGGGTTCAAGCGTATCGCTTCGTCAAAGAAAGCAATCGCGCTCGCGGCCTGATTTCGCATGATTGCAATCGCGCCTAAGTAAGCATGAACTCGCCCGTCTGACCTATCCATTAATAACGCTTTGCGGCATAAACGACTCGACTCTTCTAGGTCATGATCAGTTTCTTCGATTCCATGAGCCGACCAAGCTTTCCAAAAATACCACCATGCGAGTGCCACCAGAGCTTCCGATTGGTACTCGTCTCGTTCTAACGCCCGCTCATATAATTTTCTGGCCCGCGCGACGCCGGTCGATGTGCGCCGAGCCATATGCCAATGGCCACGATGCACTAACTGCCATGTCGTTAAGTCATCAATACGGCTCTCATAAGCGCGAACTTGTTCGTGTTTTCCAAGCTCTTGCAGCAAGTGTGCGGTTATCTTGGTTGCAACTCGCTCTTGTAGTTGCATGATCTCGGTTATTTTTACCGAAAACGATTCGGACCAAATTATGCGATTAGACGCAACACTCTCTAACGTCACTACAATGCTAAGCACGGCGTTAGACACTTTAACCGAGCCGCCTAGAATATAGTTAACCCTTAGGTCTTTGGCCGCGGCTTTTGAATTACCACTTTCGTACTCGTAGGAAAAACTAGAATTACGTGAAATCACATTGAGCCAATGATTATTTGAAAGCGCGACAATAATGTCGTCAGCCAAGCCTTCACACATATACTCATCAACCGAGTCATCGGACACTCTAAACGGCAACACACCAATTGATGGTCCGTCGTCATCGTTCAAACCCATATCCAAGGGTTGTTTCATCAAACCCGAAGTCGACTCCGTTAGTGCGACAGCGTGAGACACACGAAACAACCGAATCGGCTTCGATAGTTTGCCAACCGAACACTCTTTGTCAAACACGAATTGATAGTCAACCTTTCCTTGAACCAAGGCCGCAGAGGCTTCAGTAATCATGACCAAGCCTCGCTCGCTGATATTGCTCGCTTCATAAGCAATATCACATTCGGTTCCGTACAAGCGATTTTTCTCTCGATAGGCCACACCGCTATTAATGCCAATACCAATACTTAAACGGCTCTGAGCGGCCCCTTCTTTAAAGGCATCATGCAAACGGTCAATCAAGCCCATTGCCAGACGCACGGCATCATAAGGCCTCGCAAACTCGACTAGAACATGGTGCCGCTGAACATCAAATACTCGGCCACCACTTTCTGCGGCGCCGTCTCGAATCATCGCAAGGCCATCGTTAAATTCAGAGGTGCTTGCTTCTCGCTGTGAATCGCCCAAGCGAACCACAACGGCGGTAACCATCACCTTTTGACCCAAGTTATCGAGCTCTGAGGCTTGCGAATTAGCAAGCTGCAAACCCGATGAGCCTCGCTCTATTTGTTTGGCAACACGCCGCTGCCAAACTTGACGCTCGAGTGTCAACCAGTCCTCGAACTCTGGGTCTCGGATATCCATACCCTCCAGCAAATCTTCATTCAGTGCACGTTCAAGCACCGCACTATCATCATCTAATAGAATTAAGCTTTCTGTATCAATGTTGATTTTACTAAGATCTAAGGATATCGATTTTTTATCGGCTAAAATTATCTCGACGCCGAGGTTTCCTAATACCCTGCGAGCGTCTAACAGGGCTTGGCGTAAGCTCGCGCCAGCCTGTTCTTCACTTCGGTCGCTCCAAAGCTTATCGCGTATCCATACGCGGGTTCGAGTAGCACGAGGCGACAGAGCCAACATTGCCAACATGGCGCAGGTCTTCTGTGTTTTGGGCGTTATTACATTCCCTTGTGTGTCGGTGATGGCAAACGGACCAAGCAGAAAAAAGCGACATGCTATCTGCTCGGTAACAACAGGTTCAAAACTCACGCTCTGTGCTCCTATGCTGTTCTCAAAGCCATACAACACATCGTATTTCGCCTTGCTTGTAATCTCTACATTCGCCTGCATAGTAACAACCCCTTTTACACTCGTCAAATAGACATCTATGGCCCAAACTGACACCGGCATTGATCATTGTGCAGCGAGTACCTGCTACGCTAAGTAGCAGGTACTCCACCGGTTTCCCCCCCCGGCAATAACAATGCCTTCCTAGTATTATTTTTTCGTTAATTTTCCGTTAATTGAAAAAGTAATTCAGCGTTCAGTCGATAAACGCCCACGTCACGCGTTAGCCTCTTCTGATCCGATGTCACTCGCTTCTCTAAATAAGGAGGCCATCTTCATTACCCCCCACAAGACCACTAAAAAAATCACACAGACTAACCAGTAAAGAGACCCTGACCTCTACTAGCAAAGTTTCAAGATATTCCTAAAAGTACAATAAAACTATACTTATAGTTACTAAATTAGAACTAAATCTATAAAAGTTTACAATATGGATACTTGAATACATTCTTAGCTCTCTACTATTCAAACCGATACTTCAACCGTGTTGGTCAAACAGACACTCAATGAGTGCAGGAGCTAACAATGAATACGCTAGTAAAACGATTTAAATCAGCCACGATCACCTTAGGGTGTGTCTTGCTTAGCCTTTCTCAAGCAAACGCCAGTGGGCTTCTCACGGCTAAAGGCAGTGGCACCGAATTACTCATTCAAGACCATGTAGTGAATGTCACCATCGAAGATGGGTATGCAATCACGACCGTCGAAAACACATTCTTCAACCCATCAAATACCGAGCTAGAAGCTATTTATGAGTTTCCGGTTCCGAAAAATGGCACCGTCGCCGAGTTCACTGTTTGGATCGACGACCAGCCGGTCATTGGTGAAGTGGTCGAGAAAGCCCGTGCGAGGCAACTCTACGAAACTGAAAAGCAAGCCGGCCGTGATGCCGGCCTGACTGAGAAAAAATCAATCTTCGGCTTTGAATCTAGCGTGTCGCCGGTACGCGCACAGCAAACAACTAAGACACGCTTGGTCTATATGCAAGCTGCTGACATTGAAGGCGGCATTGGCCGCTATGTTTACCCTCTAGAAGACGGCGGTACCGACCAGGCCAAATTAGATTTTTGGCAAACCAACAACAAGGTAAATGGGGCGTTTAGCTTTGACTTAAACCTTCGTTCAAGCTTTGCGGTTGACGCTGTTCGCGCACCGGCACACGCACATGCGGTGATTTCTAACAGCGATTATCAAAACTGGAAGATCGCAATCAAGCAAAACGGCACCGCCACGGCGTCTCCAATTATTGGCGAGCCTACCGCTATTAGCACCATTAACCAGTTAGATGAACGCGTTGCGGAGTTTGAAGCACCAACCTCGACGGGTGGTAACGCCTTGAATCAAGATGTTGTTGTTTACTGGCGCTTGCAACAAGACTTACCTGGGGCCATTGAGCTTGTTGCTCACAGAGAACCAGGTGATCGCCGTGGCACCTTTATGTTGACGGTAACTCCAGGGGTTGATCTACAGCCAATTACCGAGGGCCGAGATTGGATCTTTGTGCTCGACCGTTCGGGTTCAATGTCAGGCAAGTACCAAACGTTGATGGACGCCACCAGCCAAGCCTTAAGTAAACTTGGCAATGATGATCGTTTTCGCATACTGCTATTCGATGACCAAGTTGACGAGCTAAGTGCTGGTTGGATGGCCGCTGATGAGATATCACTCTCTAAGATTACCCAAGCCCTTAACAATTCAGCGCCGCGGGGAAGCACTGACCTTTATAAAGGTTTAAGCGCCGCAATGAGCAAACTAGACAGTGACCGAACCTCGAGTATCGTGCTGATCACCGATGGCGTTGCCAATGTAGGTAAAACTGAGAAGCAAGACTTTATTAATCTAATGAGCCAACAGGATGTACGTTTGTTCACCGCCATTATGGGTAATGGCACAAACCGCCCCATGCTTGAAAGCATGACGCGTGCGTCTAAAGGCTTTGCTACGAATGTGTCAAACAGTGATGACATTATGGGAGTAATGTTGAGCGCGCTTGAAAAAGTTAAATATGAGGCGATGCACGATGTCAGCCTAAACATCAAAGGCCTAAAAACATCAGACTTAGTCTCGAGCAAGGTATCAACACTCTACCGTGGACAACAGATGGTCATCTTTGGTCACTACTATGGCGACGGCCAAGCGCTGGCGGTGCTGAACGCGAAAATCTCTGGGGAAAGCAAACAATACAAAACCAAGTTTTCCTTTCCGAAAGAGGCCACCAATAACCCTGAGGTAGAACGCCTATGGGCCTATGCCAATATTCAGAGTCTTAATGACAAAGCTAGCTACCTAGGCACAAGCGCAGAAGACTACCGCTCGGCGATTGTTGGTACCGCCATAGAATACGGATTGGTTACCGACTTTACCTCGATGATCGTGATGCGAGACGAACAGTTTGAAGCAAACGGAATCAAGCGCAATAACCGTAAGCGCCGTGAAACCGAGCAGAGCGCAAAGGCCAAGCGTTCGGCCGCGCCAGTCGCACAGCGACAAGTAGACCAAAACGCACCCGCGTTTCCGCAAAAACGACCTAGCTATAGTCGCGGCGGTGGCGGTGGTGGCGGTGGCGGTGGCGGCGCTATTAATCCGCTAACGCTACTCATGCTACTGCCAATTGCGTTCGCATGGTTAAGACGCAGAACCGCTATCAACAAGAACGCCTAAGCCGTGAACAAACACTTCACAGGGATGTGAAGTGCCTAATTCTTAAATAAATAGTGTTATAAAAACTAGACGGAAATTAATCATGAGATTACCAATAATCACAATCGGCATAGCGATTTTCACTACGGCTTTGTACTTCATTGGCGGAGCAATGCCTGAACAACTGCTATGGCACCAAGGCGAATCTTTAAGAGTTTGGCAGTGGGTCACGGCACATGTTTCGCACATAAGCATTGAACACCTAACGTGGAATGTCGCCGCGCTACTAATTTTGGGCAGCATCGTCGAACAAACATCGCGCAAGGTCTTAGGCTTAGCGGCCTTAGCGGGTGTCATCGGTGTCAATATTTATTTAGCCACTTTCTTTTCGCTAAGCGCTTACGCTGGGTTATCGGGTGCGCTGAACGCACTACTCATCACCGCACTCTATTTTTTATATCAACAAGTCGGCTACAAACTGGCCAGCGCGATCACCCTTGTTCTTTCATTGGCTAAAATCATAGTTGAATACAGCTTCGAGCTATCTCTATTTTCTAAATTGCCATGGCCTTCGGTGCCTCAAGCGCATTTGGCCGGTTTAATTGGCGGCGCGGTTCTGGTGTTATTTCTAGAAGTACGTAAGCGAAGGTTACTCAATAGCGAACTGGTAAGCTTCAACGAATTATTGCCTGAGCGTTAGAAAAATCGGCATTGATGGGCTCGGGCAGCGCCAGGAACTGCGAATAGAGAAACGCTAATCGCATGCTAATCAACAGTGACATTTCACTCAAAGACCACGGCATAATATTGAATCACAGCCACCAACACAGTTATAGTAGAGTGAAGCTTAATTCCTACTCTAGGAACTGGAAACCATTGGACCTATGAATCAAGAGACTGAAGTAAATATAGAAAAACAACGAGCGTTGAGCATTGCTTCAAACCAAGGCTGGTTTGAAGGCCTAAATAGTGATGAAATTACCCGCTTAGTTGAGTTATCTAAAATCAGAAACTACCAGGCTGAAGAATTAGTCTATGTACCTGGCGAAAAGCAGGATAATCTTTACTGTATTATTGAAGGCCTGGTCAAAGTCTCTCTTGTTAATGAGCAAGGTGATACCTTTCCATTAACCATCTGGGAAGCAGGCAATTGGTTTGGCGAAGGGGCTCTTAGTCAAGGATCCGTCATGCCCGTGGAAGCCTCTGCGCACGTTGACACCAAGGTGTTGGTTTTGCCAATCGCTGAGATTGACAACGCGCTGGAGAATGGAATCACATTTTATAAAAACATTGTACAAGACATGATCGGTCGAACTCAGCTGTTGTATCGACTGGTAGACATGTTGTTATTTAAGACGCTACGAGCCAGGCTGGCGGCTAGAATATTGCATTTAATCAAATTATTTGGAGAACCCTGCTCTGATGGAGTAAGGCTGCCATTGGAATTCAGCCAATCAGACTTCGCTCAAATGAGCGGCGGTTCTAGACAACGGGTCAATAGAATAATGGGCGAGTGGTACAGCAGTGGCATTATGACCAAGCAGGAAAAACGATATGTGGTTCATAACCTTCAAGGCTTAGAAGCCGAGACCACTTAGCAAAAATCGGCGCGCATTCAAATGAGAAAGATAGCGCCCTGAGAGCATAAACCCTTCTCGCCCTACATAATTGGTGTAAGCGGTGAAGCAATTCAGCTCAATCACTTTTCTTTAAGGCCGACCTGATACTCTGGAGTGGATTAAAAATAAGTTTTAAGAATAATTATAATTTGAAATAAAAAGTGTCTGACAACAGATCACTAAAAGGAGCGCTTATGAGCCAACCCAAGATGGCCGAGACAAGTAACTATCGTACATTTGTATTATGGCTGCTGACACTGGCCTATATCTTTAGCTTTATCGACCGTCAGATCATGGGAGCTCTCTCCCCGAGCATAAAGGCCGACCTTGGCTTTGAAGACTGGCAACTGGGCTTATTAAAAGGTTTTGGTTTCGCGCTTTTATATACCACCGTTGGAATACCAATCGCTTGGTTAGCTGATCGCTACAATCGCACCAAAATCATAGGCGCCTCAGTTTTCCTTTGGAGCCTTTTCACAGCGTTAACTGGTATGGCTAATAGTTTCTTAACCATGCTGCTTGCCAGAACGGGCGTTGGCATCGGCGAAGCCGGAGGGTCGCCGCCTTCACACTCAATCATCTCTGATCTATACCCTAAAGAACAACGCGCCAGTGCCTTAGGCGTCTACTCTCTGGGCATACCCATTGGTATCGCGTTCTCGTATATTCTTGCCGGCATACTGGTCGAAACCTTAGGATGGCGAGGAACGCTTATTTCTCTTGGTGTCGCCGGGGTGATTCTAGCGCTGGTCATCGCTTTGGTTGTACGTGAGCCAAAGCGCGGTCAGATGGAAGGCGAAAATATTGTCCTAAAACCGGTTGGCATTGGCGAGTCTATTAAGACACTGTCGAAGATACCAAGTTGGTGGGCGATGTGTATGGGCATCGCATGGGTGAGCTTTGGCGGTTATGCCGTTGCGAATTGGGGGGTCGATTATATTGTTCGTTTTCTACCTGAATATGCTCCGGGGCTTGGTAATGGAAAGTTTCGTTGGCTAATGCTAATGCTTGGCTTAGTACATCTTGTCGGCTATGGCGCCGGCACCTACTATGGAGCGGTAATTACTGAAAAATTAGCTAAAAAAAATATTAGTGCCTATGGCTGGCTACCCGCCGTTGTATTGTTGGTTGGCGTGCCTGCGCTGATAGCGGCATTCTGGGTTCAAAATATCTACTTACACCTTGCACTGGTAACGGTGTACTTAGTTTCAGCGGGTGTATATCTAGGCCCTAGCTTTGCAGCGGCGCAAACGCTAGCGCCGATCAACATGCGAGCAATGTCTACCGCGCTGTTCTTTCTTATTTTAAATTTAATCGCTCTTGGTGGCGGGCCAACCTATGTTGGCCTTGCGAGTTCAGCGTTAACAGAACAATATGGAGAGGTGCATGCTTTGCGCTTATCGATTACGTCACTGATCGTTCCTTATATAGTTTCGATAATAGCCTTCTTCTGGGCGGCTAAAACCTTGCCTAAAGACTGGGCCGAGGCTGAAGCTCGTAATAAGCGAATGGCCGCTGGCGACTAATCATCTATTCGGTGTTACTAATTAAGCCCCGCAACGCGGGCTTAATTAGTCTTGCTTGCTGTTGAAATTTGACCCATTGCGAATTTATGCGATAGGCAGAATAGCCCCCTGCGCGCGCGTGTGGAATTAGCGTGCTCTAGAATTACCCTTAGCAACGACTGAGATATGGGCCCCGCCGCAGTAAGGGTGATGGTACTTAGAAATCCATACGAATTCCGATTTCCCAACGACTACTCGGGGCTGGTGCAAAGTCCTTAACAATGGAACCATGGTGTCGCTGTTCGTCGTCTGTCAGGTTACGCCCATGGAGGAACAGATTTACTTCATGGCCTGCGACAGCCAGAGTGCGCTGTATAAAAAGACTGACATCTTCATAGCTGTCGGTTGGCAGCTCGAACCCTGCGAAACGACCCTGACTACTCACACGCAAATAATCAACGCTGGTTTCCCAAACATCATTTCTCCAAGGCAGGCAATGTGATAACATTACCTTATATGTTCAGAATTTCTACCCAATTGCTATTTGCGTGCCTATTTATGCTGTCTCAGACAGCATTGGTATCGCATGACATTCAGCATTTGGGCTCAGCGCATAACGAACTTTGCGCTGTTTATATATCTCAAGACCACAGCGCACATAGTGTCGTGGTCAGTGTTCCCCCGATATATCATGTGTCACCTGAGAGTATTCAGGCCGACGCCGTTGATGTCTTCTACCCTGTTTCAGTCTCGGTTCACGGCGCGCGCGCACCCCCTAAAACTATTTTTTTCTCATAAGCTGAGCTACGGCTCTATTGCTAGCTGCTTCTTTTGACGCAGCTATATTTCAGTTGTTCGACCTTGTTGTCGAAAATCTTTAAGGCTAAACATGTTAAAAAAATCAGTATATGCAGTGCTACTCGCTAGTGCCGCAACCTCAACGGCGCTGCTAGCGCAATCAAAACAAAACGAACTAGAAGAAGTTCTGATACTCGCCCACCCGTTGGCTGACAATGTCACGGCTCAAACAGTGACCGTTCTTACAGGCGAAGAACTAGCGCGCACTGTACGCGGCTCTCTGGGTGAGACCTTATCAGGTGAAGCCGGCATTCAGTCGGCAAGTTTCGGCACAGCTGTAGGCCGCCCGATCATTCATGGACTCGCGGGGCCGCGTGTAAAAACGACAATTGATCGAATTGATACACTTGATGTATCGGTCACCAGTGGTGACCATGCGGTCGGCGTAGAACCATTTTTGACCGATCAGATTACGGTCCTGCGTGGTTCAAGCACTCTGCTTTACGGAAGTGGCGCGATTGGCGGTGTTGTTGATGCGTCAACAAATCGAATTCATTCTGAGGTGCCAGAAGAAACCAGTGGTCGTGTTCAGCTGCGCACGGCGGATAATGCCAATGCCAGCAACGGAGCATTCGCTCTTGACGCACCGTTAAGTGACTCAGTGGTACTGCATGTGGATGGCTTTTTAAGCGATGCCGATGACTACGACATTCCTGGGTTTGTTGAGTCTGCGTTTCAAATAGCGGCTGAAGAGGCTGAAGAAGGAGGCGAAGGTGAAGAGGAGGAAGAAGAAGCGTTCGGAATACTTGAAGGCAGTCGAGTTGAGCGGCGCGGCGGTGCAATTGGTTTGAGCACAGTAGGCGAGCGAGGCTTTGCAGGGTTTGCAATCAGTTCTTTCGATGCTGAGTATGGTCTAGTTGGCGGTCATGAAGAAGGCGAAGAAGGTGAAGGTGAAGAGGAGGAAGGAGAAGGCCCAGGAATAATCGACTTAAAGCAAACTCGACTTGATCTCGAAGCCCAGTTGAATACGCCTTTTGCTGGCGTTGAAAGCATCAACTTTCGTCTTGGTGTAAATGATTATGAACACGAAGAGATTGAGCCAAACGGTGAAGTCGGTACGCGTTTCGAAAATGATGCTTGGGAAGGTCGTATTGAACTACGCCACGATGCAATCGCGGGCTTTGACGGCGCACTCGGCATTCAAGTTAGCAATCGTGAATTCAGCGCCGTTGGTGAAGAAGCGTTTGTTCCCCCGGTCGATAGCGATACGCTTGGTTTGTTTTGGGTTGGGCAGCGTGCATTTGGTGATTACGAATTCGAGACAGGCTTACGTTGGGAGAGCACCGATTATGAACCGACCTCAATCGGTGTAAGCGATACAAGTTTCGACAATCTGAGCGCATCTTTCGGATTGGTACGGTCTTTCGGTGAAAAGCTAACCTTGTCTGCATTGCTTGACGTTGCCAATCGTGCGCCCACTATTGAAGAGCTATTCAGCAATGGGCCGCATTTAGCAACGCAATCGTTTGAGATCGGCGACCCTAACTTGGACGAAGAAGGCGTTACCGCATTAACTTTATCGGCTGGCTATCGCAATGATGTGGTCGAATTGAATACAAGCCTCTATGTTTTGGACTTTTCAGATTATATTTTTGAAGCCAATACAGGCGAGATCGAAGATGGGCTACCAGTATTTTTATTCCAACAGAACGATGCACAATTTACAGGCGTAGATTTGAAGGGCCTTGTTCATTTGGGTGTTTTCGGAAATGGTGAC
>JALZVW010000060.1 GCA_023301745.1 Arenicella sp.
GCGGATAACCGCTTTTCGGAAAAAAAACGATCTGCTAGCGGCTCTTCTAACCAAGAGCCTGGCGATAAAAAGCCATATGACAAACCATCAAGAACTCGAGCGCCTGCTAAGCCTCGGCCTCGAAGTACTGAGTCTAGCGATAGCGGCGGTGACAGCTCAGACCCTTGGGGTAAGTGGAAGAAGAGTTCAGGTGAGGACGGTGAAAGTTAATCTTACTTTAACAATGGAAATTTTTTCGTGAGAAAAATCACGCTGAGCATTATTGTCTTTTTTATTTCTGTTTCGGTGTTTTCAAATGCACTGGCCTCTGAAACGCTCGCTAACGAGTATTTTCGAGCGTGGGTTGCATCTCAAAGCCCGGACGCGACTGACGGTGATTTAGACCTCTATTTGTCGTTTCTAACTGACGATATCGGTCATCAACACCTTCCCTATGACCCAGATAGCTCAAGAGAACCCAATAATAAACAAAAGATGAAGGACGGGATGAGTTTTTATCTTGGAACTCATACATCCTATAAAGCGAGTCTCACCGACATTGTGGTTGGCAACAATGTTATCGTGATACATTATTTTACCGAGTCTCAAGGCATTCACCCTCAAACAGGTGAAATAATTAAACAGGCCTACCACACGATCGAAGTGCTTGAGCTCGAAGGTGACAAGGTTTCAGTACTAAGAAAATACAGTGAATAGAGCTAGACACGGCAAAAAAACTTGCGGCTAGCCTCTACTCAACGGGTTAAGACAGTAGTGGTAACCTCATTCGGTTGCGGCGTATATTTTGAGGTGGTTTAGGCTAATGATTACAAAGTATTTCCCTAAGATAATTTTTTGGCTTGCGACAGCCTACGTTTTATTTTTACTGGGTTTCGCGGTCTACGCTTACCATGCTAAACACGCAATGATTGCTGGTTTTTTCAGTGCCTTGGGTTACCCCACTTATTTGGTTTACCCGCTAGCGTACTTGAAATTATTAGTGATAGTGATCATTGTTAGCCACCGTTACAACGATCTAAGAGACATGGCGTACGCCGCTTATTTTATCAATATGGTGATGGCCTTAGTGGCGCATGCGGCCCATGGTGATTCTTACACGCACGCGGCGATTGGCGGGGTCTGTTTGATAACCTCATACTTGCTGGGCAATAAAGTTCGAGGTCGGCCGGAGCGTAATTTCTTCGGCCGGTTCACTAATGCATAGCGTGTATTGGCAGTAGCCGAAGTTACTTATCGGACATATGCAGCTCAGCCGTGAAGCGTGGCGCATTATGGCGTTCTAAATGGTAGGTAAGCATTCGTTTGTCGTCAGAGAGGCTCATGCTCCAAACATTGGTGCTGGCGGCGGGAATAATCGAGGCCGTGTGTGTGTCCGCTTCGAACGACTGGCTTAAGTCCGAGCCGCGGTCATTAGCCAGTCCGCCGTACATATTGATTTCATCAGGCGTGCCGTCTTCGTGTCGATGATCGTGTTTTAGTTGTAAGCCTTTATCCGTTTTAGTGATCAGCCATGTCCGAGATCGGTTTTCGCCGACATGAAACGGAATTCTAATTTCAGTATCAGTACATGACTTCACGGTGGCGACCAACAGCTTGCCAGCGAAGCTATCTTGGCCTTCGGTAGGGAAGGTCATTTTGCCCTCAAAGCGCTCACCACAGAGCGACGACAGCGCATTAAAAAAACTAAGCTGCGGATTATCTTCTTCGGCCGTTGTGTTTAATGAGAAGGCGAAGCTCAATGCAAAAACACTAAGTGAGAGGGCAAGTTTCATGAGGCATTTCCAAGGGGGTTAATTTATGGCTGTGAACAAACCAGCACGGGGTGGTTGATTTCAATAGTACCACTTCTTATAACTCTGGCGGTGATACCTCCGTGGCCTCTCACCGCATTGTAGCCACCGGGCCCAAATGTCTTTTCCATAAATGAGCAGGGGTGACATAGGCCGGTATATTCTAATACAGTCTCACCGATCTTAAACGTTTTCCCCTTAAGGGCTAATAGGTTGATGCCGCTGACACTAAGGTTGCGGCGCAGCAGATCGGGTGGGCAATGGCTTAAACCAAGAGTGCTGGCGATTACCGCAAGGTGCTCATGCTGAACCAAGGTGACGTGGCGTTTTCCGCTCAGGCCCGAGTAACGGTCACCAGCAAGACCGGCATCACAGCTGGCACTTACACGGCTGACCGATTTGATCGGCGCTCTACGTTCAGGCCGTAGGCCAATCCACTCGATCTTGCCTTGTTGAGGTAGCGTATCCAACAGCGCCTGAATAGTGTTCTGAGCTCCGAACATAGCCGCCCGATTTTAGCTTAGTTTTTATTAAGTTGAAGTGAAAAATTCACCGGCACTGTTTCAGCGATTGGGAGCTTGTTCACGAGGCTCGAAAGTTTAGTAATGCCGTCTAGCATATTGTAATCAGCGGCGCGAACGAGCACCGGCTGAACACTAGCGACCAGTAAGGTATCGTTATTCAGTTTGCTAACCCTGAGATCTAGTGTTAATTCTTTACTGATACCGTGCATCGACAATGTGGCTGGAATCGTAATAAGGCTTGAATCCCCTGCATCGAGTTGCCCAATTACATCTCCAACATTGGCTGTGATTTCTATACTGGGATAGACCTGAGTTTCAAACAAGAATTCACGCATGCGTTCATTGCGAATAGGTACTTTGCTATCAACGCTGTCGGGCTTGATTGTAATTGATGCCTTACCTGCAATAACACTTCCTGACACATCATTGAAAATGTGAGACTCGGCGATATTACCTTTCTTGATCGTGATGAAATTCACTCTGGTGTTTTGCGCATCAAGTGTCCATGCCGCCGGTTTGGTCGTTAGTTCATCATGAGAGTGTGCGCTCGTTGATAAGAGGATGATGGTGGATACAGCAAAAGCAGTTATAAATTTCATAATAATGTTTACAGCGTCGTTCTAAACAGTGGGTTGAATGGCTTCGTACGGTGTGACAGCGATAGTTTACTCTAGTTTCGGTCTCGATTTATTCGTATAGAAGACCCGAGACTTCTAATTAGTATTACTAAAGGCGGATAAAGTTCATGTTGTTGAAATGGATTGAATCGAAATCGCTTTGCAGTGCTAGACAGTAAGTGATTGAATCTAAATGATTTTACTGGCTTTTTGGACATTATTCTCTTAATGAATTTGTCTAAAATAAAATTCATGAACGCTCAGTTAATCTAAAAAACGCACATTATTGCGCCATGACTACCTATACAACAGTAGAAGAGCGTATCGCGAGCAAAGCGGTCGCTGCTTTGTACGCTAAAAGCGGTTTGCAATTAGAGTTAATTGATAAAAACTCTGTGCTCGGCACAGGGCTCTGGCCGGATATGCGTTTTAAAATTTCGGGGTCAGAGCTTGAGCTGGTGTGTGAAATAAAAACCGGCCTTAGCCGCAATATGCTTGAGCCGGTGGTTCGCTTATTACAATCGGCGGTTGAAGGCCGCCCGGCGATGATTATCGCAAACTATATTGATGCCAAGTTAGGCGAGGGCTTGCGCGAACTGGGTGTGAACTATTTAGACGCTAGTGGTAATGCTTATATTAAGCTGACGCCATTCTTTGTGTTTATCGAAGGCCAATCAATTGCCGACGGCCTAACTCAGATCAAGCCAGCTAAGTCGTTTAGCTCTACTGACTTACAAGTTATCTACGCCTTGCTAACCAACCCTGATTTATTGAACGAGAATTATCGTGAGGTATCACGGTGCGCCAATGTTGCTTTGGGCGTATGCGGGTCGGTTTTTAGAGAGCTAAAAGACCAAGGCTATTTTGTTGAAGCGGTGTCGACTAAAAAGCGTGAATGGCGAGCTAGGCATAAGTTAATCGGCCGTTGGGTTGAACAATACCCTATGTTAATTAGGCGAACCTTTCTGGGCGAATTTTCGATCGCTAATTTTGACTGGCTACGTTCTGCTGACCTGAATAACTTTGATGCGCAAATTGGCGGTGGCTTGGCCGTTGCTCGCTATACACAAGTAAAAGCCAATAATAATGTGTCTGTGTATGTAAGCGATCAGCAGCAATGGCAGTTTATTCGAGAAATGGGCTTTGTTAAGGAAGATCATGAGTCATCTGACAGCAAACCAAGGGTTAAAGTGTTCTCCAAGTTTTGGGGCAACAATGGTCTAGCCAAGAGTGACTCTAAAGCGAGCCTGGTGCACCCTTTGATGGCCTATGCTGAACTTATTCAAACCGGCGACCTGGTCAGCCATCAAGCGGCCAATCAGATCGCATCGAAATATTTTGTTTAATTTGGCGCTTAACCTCAGGCATTAATAAGTAGTTGAAATTAAACTAGCGACATGAAAACTCAAAATTGTGTGTGTACTAGTGGCAAGTTGTTTACACAATGTTGTCAGCCTCTATTAGAGCGAACTACGCTTGCTAAAACTCCGCAACAGCTAATGCGTTCGCGTTTTAGTGCGTTTGCCTTAGGCGGTTATGGTTCCTATTTAATCGATACCTGGCTGCCGAGCTCGGCGGCCGGTTTAGATGTTGCGGAGTTATCGCAACGCTCTTTAAATTGGCGACGCTTAGAGATCGTTAGTAAGTCGCAGAAAGGCGACCAGGGCATTGTTGAATTTAAGGCGTTTTTCTTAGATCAACAGGGCGATGAACGTTTGCATCATGAAATTTCCTTGTTTCGACGTCATTCAGGTCAGTGGTTGTATGTTAGTGGTGATATTGCCAATTAGGTCGTCGTTGCAATAGTTTTGACGAGTGCTTGATGCGCGGTCACGATTATGTTTGTTTAGTGGCCCTCGGCACTTTAACCAGCGCCATAAGTGATTATAATCAATACGCCACTAATATTAGAAAACACTAAGCACGATATGCTCCTAGACTTTAAAACGCTCACGCCAAACCAGTGCTACGGTGCAATGGTTCAAACAATCGTTCCGCGCCCAATAGCATGGGTGCTGTCGGACAATGGCGACGGTAGCTTCAATGTCGCCCCGTTTTCGTTTTTTACCGGCATATGCAGTGATCCGCCGATGCTTATGCTGTCGATTGGCAAGAAAGATGCGAGTGAAGAAAAAGACACACGTGTGAATATTCGAGAGCGTAGTAATTTTGTAGTGCATATTCCCAGTACTCGTCATATAGACCAAGTGAACACGACCTCGGCTACCTTGGCTCATGGTGAGTCAGAGATTGACGCCGCGAACCTAGAGCTTATAGACATTGACGGTTTTGAGCTGCCAAGAATTGCCGGCTGCGATATTGCCATTGCCTGTCGTTTATATCGAATTGACGAAATTGGCGCTGTGCCACAAGCGGTAATCTATGGCGAGATCGACAGTATGACCGTCACTGATGAGCTAGTTATGCCGCATCCGAAAGGGCGTTTTCAGCTTGATTCCAAAGCGCTTGATCCTTTGTCAAGACTCGGAGGCAGCAACTTCGGTGGCTTAGGTGACGTACTCAAAGCTAACAGGCCTAAATAGCGGTTAGATGCTTCAAATTGCCAAGGTTTTGAGCGACAGAGGCTCTAAGTACGCGGTCAGCGGTGGCAAGGCCAATAATAATGCAGACGTTAAGGCGTTTATAAAAACGCTTCAGACTAAAAAGAAGTTCGCCAAAGCGACGCACAATACCTGGGCGGTGATTTATGCCGACGGCACGCAGTCGAAAGACGATGACGGCGAGAGCGGGGCAGGGGCCATCATTCTACGAATGCTTGAGCGCGAGGCTATCGTTGATCATGTTGTGGTTGTCACGCGCTGGTATGGTGGTGTGCATCTAGGCGGTGATCGGTTTCGCCACGTTCAGACCTGTGTAAATCAATACCTTGATCACGCAAAGCTACTGAGCATTAAGTGAGTGCAATGGTGCGCAAGAAAAGCATGAGTTTCGCGGTCTAGTTAACAGAGATCATTCTTCCACCCGCTATTGCGCGCAATTTGTTAATCTACTAATCATGAAATCTTACTTAGCGCATCTTAATCCATCTAGCTTGAGTGTCGCGCGACCTAATTTTTATACACCCAACGTTTGGTTAATTGTATGTGATGAGCTCATTGATGTTGCTCATCTGCAGGTCTATTAATGCAATTTCTTCAAGGCTATAACTTTCGAACAGACCATTTCACAACCGCGATAGTTTTAGCCGTTATCCTTCATCTTATGTTGGCGATATTGCTGCCCGACATTCCCAAACTCAGCTTACAAGGCTTTGATAGACCCTCAAGCTTAACCGTGTTTTTGAGCCAAGAGGAAAAACAAGAAAAATTTGATCAGTCTCTCAACCAACAACTGCCATTGCCGGCCAATATTGATACCTTAGCTGACCCATCGCTTGGTTCGACTAGCATAGAAACAGGCGAAGACGCGTTAGTGAGTGAGGCGGTTGAACCGTCGAAAGAATCGAGTGATCAAGCCCAAGACTCAACCTCGATCGGGTCTGGTGCCGATGGTGATAGCACGCCTAGTATCCGCTTTGATTACGCAACAGTACGTTTATTTGCTGAACAAGAAGCGATTCGCTATGCGCAATTGCACCCCAAAGAGATTGACCGGTTTGCCAGAACATTCAACCGTTCACGCAATTACCGGCGGCGCACTCGAACTGAGAGTTATCGGGATAAGTTAGGTGACCTTTATGCGCGATCAAATTCCGCGAGTGGTGACATTTGTTTCAAACAACGACGAGAAGAAGCGCCAAGCGAGTTCACGACCAATACGGTTTATTTTTTCCGTTGTGACAAAAACCCCCAAGGTTTAGACCTGGACCTCAATAAGAAGGCTAAGGGGTAGTTAAACACTCGCCGTATTACCTAAAGGCGTATTACTTAAAGGCGTATTATCTAAGGGGCCCTCTGCGGCCGCCGCTAATGCCAATCGGGCCACGAGGGATGGTCAGTTGCACTGACTCTCCGGCACGTTCGACTTCAATTAAGACACTCTCACCGACATTGCCTTGAATCGTTAAATTGTTGACGTCTCTGAGGCTGAAAACACGTTCTCCTGCGTACGAGACAACACTGTCCCCGGCTCTCAAACCGGCCCCTTCGGCGGGTGATCCTCCGATAATTGAACCGACTCTCGCCGATGTAGGAAAGCCATTGGCTTCTAAGTAACGTTGGTAATTTTGGTCGCCAAGCTCAGCCCGAATTGGATTTTGGTTGGCAACCGTATTTCCGTCTAACGCGGCGCGCTCGCGCCGCGAATCATATTGCGCTTGGAGTTGTCTGAGCGATTCTTCCGATTCAATTTGGACGATGCGCGCGGCTTCTTCCTGAGCGAAACCGGCCGACACCAGTTGTTGCGTTCTATAGTCTGGTTGTTGACGAGCTAATTGTTCTGAGCGGCGTCGTTCACGAAATCGTTGTGCTGCTTCTGCACTGGTGGCGGTGTCTTGAAGGGCTTGGGTCGTTTTCGAATCATCAATCGGGTTTTTAGCCGCTTCAACGATGCTATTTGCATTCGGCCGTTGGGAGTTGAAGGCTTGCTGCTCTAGCAATACTCTTGCCTGAGTTTCGCGTGCGAGCTGATTCTTTAGCTGTTCGATTTGAGCGCTGATCACGCTAAGGTCACTATTTTGATCGAGCTTAGAATTGGTGCCCAAGTTCAAGGCGGCCACTGTACACAATGAGCTGACGAGGGCTGATATAGCAATCGCAATGATGGTGTTCTTATGTTCCATATGATCTAGTCTCAGCTTATTTACATTATTAATTAAATAAATCGATTACGTGGTGATATTCCCATGGATTTTATTCTAAATCAGTAATCGCTTGATAGGTGCTTACCTTCAGGTCAGATCGCAACGGCCAAGGCGACGAGTAAAGCTGAACTAAACCAATGGTTATTAATTCTTCTTGTGGATCGATCCAAAATTTTGTGCCGGCCAATCCGGCCCAAGAAATTTCTCCTTTTGATGACACCGCCGGCATTAAGGCAGGTTGCGTGACCACGCCATAACCGAGCGCCATGCTTTGCCCTGCGTGGAGATCGTGTTTGCCAACGGCCCGCACTTGCGGCGTCATGTGATTAGCGCTCATAAATTCAACGGTCTTAGGGCCCAGTATCCTAACGCCATCTAATGTGCCCCCATTGAGTACCATTTGTGAGAATCGAAAGTAGTCGTAGGCGGTTGAGATCAAACCCCCGCCGCCCATGAACAAACCAACGTCTTTATATGAGCGAGAGCGCTCAGCAGGCATGGCTGTGACGGCGCCGGTGGTTGCATCCCAGTACTGATCGCTGGCCAAGCGATGTTGCTTGTTGTCGGCTAATGAAAAAGAAGTGTCGTTCATCTTTAGCGGCTCGAAGATACGCGTCGCGTAAAACTGATCAAGTGGTGTACCACTTAATTTTTCAATGACCGCACCCAGTACGTCCATGCTAACGCTGTAGTGGTAGCGTTCACCGGGTTGATAGCGAAGCGGCAGCTCAGCAAGTTTGGTGATAAATTCGTTTAAATTTCTTGCTTGAAATAATTGAGCCTTTTGATAGGCAATGTCGACCGGGTTATCGGCAGTAAAACCGTAGGTCAAGCCGGCAGTGTGCATGAATAATTGACGCATCAGCATGGGCGATTCTGGCTCTACTAGTTCGCCGTCTATCAACACCTTTTGATTGGCGAATTCAGGTAAATATTTACTAACAGGGTCGTTCATATGAAACTTGCCTTGTTCGTAAAGCATCATCGCCGCAACCGCGGTAACCGGTTTTGTCATTGAATAAATACGGAATAAGGTATCAACTTCCATCGGCTTATCGTTGTCGACCCCATAGTGGCCGTGCGCCTTAAAATGCACAATTTCACCTTTCCGCGCGACCAGTGTGACTAGGCCTGAATAGTTTCCATTGCTTACGTAACGATCACCAAGAGTGCCGAGCATTTTTAACCGTTCGCTGGACATGCCCACGGTCTCGGCTTTCGCTGTTTTGACCTCCTTAGCGATGCTGGTAGACGCGAGTGATAGGCCCAGTAGGGCGATCGTTAACTGGAGAGTTCTCATAGTTTCGAATTTTTAGCTGAGTTGAGTCTTATAATCGACTGGTTTTACTGATACTTATTGGCGCTAACATCATTTTACAGCCTTGGTGTGTTGAAAGTGTTACTTGGATTTTACTGGCTGTCTAGTAATTTACGGCCTGTTCGCAAGCCGTCATGGTTAAATGTTAGCATGGCGTTACACCACACTCAGGAACATCTTATGCAAGCGAGCTCGGCCTCTAAAGAACTCACCATCAAGCAACGCTATTTAAAATTAGCGGTGCTGGTGATTGTCGCGGGAAATATCTATCCGCTGATTTACCTGCGTCAAAATTTTGAGATCAGTATTGTCGAAGCATTCGGCATCACATCCGCTCAGCTAAACAGTCACTATACGTGGTTAGGCATTATTTACGTTCTTACTTACATTCCCAGTGGTTGGCTGGCTGATCGAGTTTCGCCTCGGGTGTTGATGTCGTTTTCCCTATTGTTCGCCGGGCTGCTAGGCGTTTGGTTCTCGACCTTGCCATCAGCCGAATCTTTGCGGCTAATTTTTATCGGTTGGGGTCTTGCGGCCGGTTTGACCTTTTGGTCGGCGTTGATTAAAGCCACCACATTGCTCGCTAAGTCTGAAGAGCAGGGTCGCTTTTTCGGCATATTAGATGGCGGCCGAGGTTTAATTGAGGCGATTCTTGCGACCATCGCCGTGGCCATGTTTGCATACTTCACCAATGGCCTTGGTCAAGATACCGCCGATGCGCTGGTTAAAGTGATTTGGTTGTATACCGGCATGATGTTGCTTCTGGCGCCCATTGCGTACTTCATTTTAGATTCTCCGGTACAACAAAAAGCGCCCAGTAGCCTTGATGCCAGGACGTCAAAGTCGACGTTCTTTAAAGATCTAAGTGAGGTTCTCAGTAAAGCTGAAGTTTGGTTGTGCGGTGTTTGTATTCTCACCGGCTATCAATTGTTTTGGGCAACCTATTCTTTCTCAGCGTACATGCAAACAGAATTTGGTTTAAGCGCTGTTATGGTTGGCTCGATTACCGTCGCGAAACTTTGGATGCGCCCAATCGGCGCGGCCTCGGCTGGTTTTGCCGGCGACTTTCTAAACCGCGAAAAGGTGTTGGCAATACTAATGGTGCTAGCGTCTATTGCATTGGCAACTCTGGCTATTATGCCAGTCTCTATTGGCGCAACCCTGTTACTTGCCATTGTTCTGGTGGTGGGCTTTATGACCTACGCGATTCGAGGCATCTTTTGGGCAACCCTTGAGAGCTGCAATATCTCTAATCGTGTTAAAGGCTTAGCGATCGGTGTGATCTCTCTTGTCGGTTATTCGCCTGACGTATATTTGCCGGAACTGAATAATGCACTACTCGCCGCTTACCCAGGCAAAACCGGATACGCAATTTACTACAATATTCTAGCCTTTATGGGCTTACTCGGAGCGCTGGCGGCATGGAAATTGAAATTAATAGTCGCTAAGAAAAATGATAGTCGCTAGTAAAAATAATAGTCGCTAACAAAAATGTCGCGTAGAGAGCATTGAATGTCTCGATTAGGACGCTAACGATACCAACGTTTGTTTAGACGATTCATACGACTGTAATACACGCTATGGTAAACTTATAGGCCATAACAATAAAGAGAGCGTTATAAATGGAAATCCCTAGTTTTTTTCGTCGAACCCGTATTGCACAAGAAGTTACTGCATCTGTTCTAGCCCTTAGTTTGGTCGCGCCGTTTACGGCAAATGCACAAGATAGCGAGGGGCAAAATTTTGCTCTAGAAGAGATTGTTGTCACCGCATCGCGGCGTGCCGAGAGTTCGCAAGATGTCGCAATTGCATTGCAAGCTATCAGTGAAAGCAAACTCAAAGAGTTGCGAATTGATAGTTTTGATGATTACGTAGCGCTACTCCCAGGCGTCAATGCGTCAGGCCAAGGGCCTGGCAAGCAAGAAGTCTTTATTCGCGGTATCTCACCTGGCCGTACAGCGGTTAGGATTGCCAGCCTAGGCTCTGAGCCGAGTGTTGCAACGTATCTCGACGAAACGCCGATCTCTTATGCCGGTCGTAATATTGACTTGTATGCGACGGATTTCCAACGAATAGAAGTTCTTAAAGGCCCGCAAGGCACGCTATTTGGCGCCAGTTCGCAGGCCGGTACATTGCGTTTCATTACAAATAAACCGGTCTATAACGAGTTCCAAGCGGGCGTGACAGTAGATCTTTCTGACACCTCAGGCGGTGAAGGCAGTGCGAGTGTTGAAGGGTACTTTAACTTCCCGTTGATCGAAGATAAATTAGCCGCCCGTATCGCTGTTTATAATTCAGATCAAGGTGGCTATATTGATAATATCGCCGCTACCCGCCAGATCCCATTAAGCAACCCAGGCTTTGGCGGCGCGGTACCGAGCTCTAGAGCGACGGCTGATAATGCTGAGTTTGTTGAAGATGATTTTAACGACGCAGAATACACCGGTGTTAGGGCCAGTTTAAAAGGTCAAATCAATGATAGTTGGGATGCAACAGTTACTATCGTTAGTCAAACATTGGACACGGAAGGTATTTTTGAATTTGAACCTGATGTCAGCCCCGGTGATGAGCTGAATGCGCAAACATTTAGCCGAGATGAAGGTGAAGATGAAGTTGATTTGGTGTCACTTGTAGTCAATGGCCAGATTGGCGACCTTGATGTCGTCTATAATGGTTCGTACACTGAACGTACCTTTGAAGGCCAAACCGATTACACTGGTTATGCTAATAACGGCCCGTTTATTCCGTACTATATTTGTACTCCTGGTTACGATGTTTGTGGTGATCCCACCTTGTTTACCACTTCGTTTTTTGAAACGGAACGTTCGGTACACGAAATCAGAGTTGCGTCAGACGGCGACAAACGGTTTAGCTTTATTGCAGGCATCTACTACGACGATCAACAATCGATCGAGCGTGCCGATTTTACTTACCCTGCGTCGACCTTAGTTGGGTTTTCTCCTAACTTACCAATTCCCGATGCGTTCGCGAGTGACCCTACGGCTAGAGACCCTGGTGTCACGTTCTTTAATGACTTTTTGAGTGATCGCGAAGAATTGTCATTTTTTGGTTCTGTTTCATACGATATTACCGATTCTGTTACGGCGACCCTAGGGGCGCGTGATTACACTATTGATATTGGTTTGCGTGGCCAGTCGAGCTTCAATTTTCGAACACCTGGCCCTTTCGGAAACAACGTTGATGCTATTTTAGAGGGTCAGACCCCCACTGAATTATCGGACACCATTTTTAAACTCAACGTGGGCTGGCAAACGTCTGATGATGTGCTGCTGTACGCAACCTTCTCAGAGGGCTTTCGTTCAGGAGGCTTTAATCGAAATGGCGGTGGCGGAAACGGCTCGGTTAACATTCCATTCTTTTTTGACAGTGATAATGTCGACAGCTTCGAGCTTGGTTGGAAAACGCAATTTGCTAACAACACTGTTCGGTTTAACGGTGCTTTTTATTACAGCGATTTCACTGATTTGCAGCAAGGTGTTCTTGATTTTACTATTGATAATTCGTCGTTCTTTGACAATGTTGGTGATGCCGAAGTGAAAGGCGTAGAGTTCGACCTTACTTGGGCCGCGACTCAAAACTTAAACCTCTTTGGTTCATTCGCCTATATCGATGCTGAGTTAGTTGAATTACCGGCGTCAATTACCAATATCGCTCCAGTGGGTTCTGAGTTGCCGTTTGCCCCAGATATTTCATGGACCTTAGGCGCACGATACGAACAAGAATTCAACGGCTTTACCGGCTATGTTCAAACGGTCGCCAAGTTCACTGACGACCGCTTCTCTAGCCTTGTTGAAGTCGCCCGCTTTCCATTAGATAGTTACACTGAAGTTGATGCTTCAATAGGTGCGTCGAGAGGGAAATGGAATGGTAGTTTGTACATTGATAACTTGACAGATGAACGTGGTGAGTTAGATATCGGTGCGCCAGATTTAATTTTCAGGGTTAACCCAATTCGCCCGCGAACCGTTGGTTTGAGAGTGTCTTACGATTACTAGTTTAGCAGTGATTGATCTAGTGCCAAGCTAGTTATTTATCTACTCGGCGCTAAGTTAAAAAGGCGATGTCTCTAGAGGCATCGCCTTTTTAATATAAGAGGCATCGCCTTTTTTGTTAGCAGCGAGTTTAATTCTTAGCTCGCATAGATTATCTGGCGCTTGTCACGTACAAAGCCAATTAAATTTAGTTTGGTTTTTTCGGCGAACTCTATTGCCAGGGAGGTTGCCGCTGAGATCGTTACTAAGGTGCTAACCCCGCTGATGGCCACTTTGGCAACTAATTCATGGCTGGCTCGGCTCGACATCACGATAAAATAGTCACTTTGCAGTGTGTTGATATGGCCGCCGATTAGTTTATCTAAGGCGTTGTGTCGACCTACGTCTTCGCATACCGCCATGAGCCGGCCTTGGGCGTTAAAAAGCCCAGCGCAGTGAACCGCGCCACATTGTCGTTGCAGCGCTTGACTGTTTTTAAGTGTTGTTACCGCAAGATCGACAACTTTGTGCGATGGCAGCAGCGAGTCTTCAAGGGGGGCAATGTTCGGTAAAGCGGCCGCCAGATCGGTAATTCCACAAATGCCGCACCCTGAGCGCCCACTAAGTTGGCGGCGTTTGCCTTTAAGCCGCTCCATTAGGTGAGGCTTAATTTGAATGTTAATAGTAATGCCTTGTGCGGCTGATCGAATATCAACGGCGCGAATATCACTTGTCTGGTCGATAATGCGTTCGGTAAAACTGAAGCCAAGTGCAAAGTCGTGCAGGTCAATCGGGCTGGCCATCATCACGGCATGGCTTTCGCCGTTGTAGGCGAGTGCCACCGGAACTTCTTGAGCGATGTAGTCAATGGCAGAGCTCTGCAAGTTCTCAGAATGGCGCAATACAACAGAGTGGCTTTCTATTCCATTGAGTGGTGTGTTGAGGCTTGAGTTGTTGTTCATTTTATTCGGCGGGTTGTTTTTTAACCGGCTGAAGCTCCTTGAAATTTGGCTGAAGCTCCTTAAGGTTTGGCTGAAGCTCTTTAAGATCAGGCTGAAGCTCTTTCTGCTTTTCAGCAAAGCTTTCAAATTGATCTTGCCACTCAGAATTGTTATTAGATTCGATTACCTTACTTATTTGTACCGCCGTTACCTTGTATTCAGGGCAGTTGGTTGCCCAATCTGAATTGTCGGTGGTGATCACGTTGGCGCCACTTTCGGGGTGATGAAAGGTGGTGTAAACCACGCTGGGTTGCACCCGCTCGGTAACCTCGGCGGTTAAGTGAGTTTCACCCGAACGGCTGGCAATTTTAACGCGGTCACCAGTCATAATGCCGCGATCAGTCGCATCGCTTGGGTGAATTTCGAGTAGGTCTTTATTGTGCCAAACATTGTTGTCGGTGCGCCTTGATTGAGCGCCGACATTGTATTGCGATAAAATACGGCCGGTGGTCAATAACAGCGGGAAGCGGCGTGTGACTTTCTCGTCGGTGGGAACATACTCGGTCAGTTTAAATAAGCCTTTACCACGCACAAACTCTTTAAGGTGCATGGTCGGTGTGCCATCGGGGGCCTCGTCATTACAGGGCCATTGGATCGAGCCTTCTTTGTCCAATCGGTCATAGCTTACCTTGGTGAAAGTAGGCGTTAGGCTGGCAATCTCCTGCATGATCTCGCGCGGGTGCGTGTAGTTCATTGCATAGCCCATGGCGTTGCACAAACCTTGGGTTACTTCCCAGTCTTCTTTTCCAGCAAGGGGCGTCATTACTCGGCGAACGGGTGAAATGCGGCGCTCGGCGTTGGTAAAGGTGCCGTTCTTTTCTAAAAAGCTAGCGCCGGGTAAGAAAACCGTCGCGTATTTAGCGGTTTCGTTTAAGAACAAGTCTTGTACGATCAAGCACTCAAGATTGTTCAGCGCCGCTTCTACGTGATGCGTATTTGGGTCTGATTGTGCAATGTCTTCGCCCTGAACATACAAACCTTTGTATTGGCCTGCAACGGCCGCATCCAACATGTTGTTGATTCGGTAGCCCGGTTCACTATCAAGGCTCAAGCCCCAAGCGTCTTCGAAGCGGCTACGAACGTCATCATCGGCGACTGAGCGATAACCTGGTAGCTCATGCGGGAATGAGCCCATGTCGCAAGAGCCCTGTACATTGTTTTGGCCACGCAATGGGTTAACCCCAACGCCTCGTCGGCCTATGTTGCCGGTCAACATGGCGAGGTTGGCAATGCCCATGACCGTGGTTGAACCTTGACTGTGTTCAGTAACGCCAAGCCCATAGTAAATTGCGCTATTACCCCCGGTCGCATATAGACGAGCAGCGGCGGTAATGTCATCGGCTGGAATGCCGGTTACGGCTTGACTGTTTTTCGGCGAGTGTTTGTCGTCGCTGATGAACTCTAGCCATTGTTTGAATGCCTCTGTTTCGCAGCGCTTAGCAACAAAGTCAGCGTCGAACAAGTTCTCGCGAACAATAACGTGTGCCATGGTATTGATGAAAGCAACGTTGGTTCCCGGCAGCAGTTTTAGATGATGCTCAGCGTTAATATGCGGGCTCTTTACTAAGTCGATGCGCCTAGGGTCAACAACAATAAGTTTTGCGCCCTCGCGAACACGTTTTTTTAAGCGAGAGCCGAATACTGGGTGCGCGTCGGTTGGGTTGGCACCCATTACCATCGCTACATCGCAGTC
>JALZVW010000061.1 GCA_023301745.1 Arenicella sp.
GTCTCGCAAACAGTGACCATCTTCGAGCATCAATACAGATCGGTCGTTCAATACGTCAATATCTATCGAGTCGCTTATGTCAGATAAAGCATCATCGTCTGACACAGCAAGCTTCATGGTTTCTTTGTAAAGAGGAATCTCTTGAACAGACGCATTCGAATCAACTTTGGCAAGCACTACGGCATCGAGCTCGCCTTTCAACAGTTTTTCGACTAATGTTTGAGTTTGTAATTCGTACAGGTAGAACTTTGCACCTGGGAATTCAATCGCTAGCTGCGGCATAAGTAGCGGCAAAAGAAATGGCCCAATGGTGGGTATCAAGCCTATATGAAAATCGCCTTCCATCGGGCTCTCGCAGGCTTTTGCAGTGGCGCGTATATTGTCTATCGTGAGCAATACATCTCTGGCCATGCCAACAACCTGCTCGCCTAGCGCAGTAAACAGAACCTGTCTGGTAGAGCGCTCAATCAAAGGAGCATTGAGTTCAACCTCTAATTTTTTCAACTGACCACTGAGTGTCGGCTGGCTAACATAGCATTGCTCGGCGGCTTTGCTAAAATTGTTCATATCATGAACAGCTACCAAATATTGTAAGTCGCGAATGTTCAAATGCACTCCAAAGTATTGCTATGAAGGCTCTAGAGAACTGGCGTCACCCATGCCGCTTAAGCGGCTTTATCAAACTATCTAGACCTTCGATTTTCAAGTCGAGGCACAACTTCATTAAATCGCCTAACTCACCCTTTGGAAATTCATGCTTCTGGAACCAGAACAGATATTCTTCAGGTAAATCCACCAACACTCTGCCAGCGTACTTGCCGAAAGGCATTTCCCATCGGGCGAGCTTAACAAGGTCATCTTTAGAAAAGCCAAGATGCTCGTAAGCGTTATTATTATCGAAGTTGCTCATTTAAAATCTCAGATTGGAGCGAAACATCGCTCCAATCTATTAATCTCAGTACTCTAGATAGGTTTAAACATAAAATTATTGCAAGAAAACTTTCAAATCATCAAATCCGCCGATATTTTTACCGTCGAAAAATATTTTCGGCACAGTGGCGTTGCCTGAAAGCGCTTTGACACAAAACGGGTAACCGGGCTTAGTAATCATGGCAACCGATGAAGGCTTTGCCGCATCAGGGTTAATGAATTCAAGCATGGTGTCTGCATCAGAGACTCCAAACGGGTCACCAGCCACACCGGGCTCAACGAACATTTTCTCTACTACGCTATTTTTAAGCAACATAGAATATCGCCAAGAGCGCTTACCAAGGCCGAGGTCCTCTTTGCCGACCAGCATTCTCATGCCATCAGTGAACTCACCATTATCGTCAGGGGTAAGCGTAATATTTTGCGCCTCTTGATCTTGTTTCAAAGCATTCATTACAAAGGCATGGTTAACGCTCATACAAATAATACTATCAACACTATTAGCGCTAAAGGTTGATGCCAACTCGTTATACCGAGGCAAATGAGTCGATGAAGAGTTAGTCATTGTTTCTCCGAGGGAGTTAATTAGTGGACTAAAAGTAGTTTAGTCCACGCTTATTGAATAGTTACCTTGTTCATTCAGTTTACAGGCTCGCCATAAAACTATATTTATGACCCTTTAATGCTTTTATAGGCGTCCAGAGCTGTCTCTCTAGCACATTTGTGATCAACCACGGGCCATGGATAGTTGTCGCCTAGGCGAACACCAGCAAGCTGCAAACTGATCGGGTCAGCCTCCCAAGGTTTGTTGATAAACTTAACATCAAGTTGGGCTAGCTCAGGAACCCACTTTTTAATATAAGCACCGTCTTTGTCAAATCTCTCGCCCTGTAAAATTGGATTGAATATCCGAAAGTAAGGTGAGGCATCAGTTCCGCAGCCAGCGACCCACTGCCAGCTTGCTGTATTATTAGCAATATCAGCATCCACCAGCGTGTCCCAAAACCAATTCATGCCCTCTTGCCAATGCGTCATACAATGTTTAATAAGAAACGAGGCGGCCACCATTCGCACTCGGTTATGCATGTAACCGGTCGCCCATAACTCTCTCATACCCGCATCGACTAGCGGGTAGCCTGTTTGGCCTTGCTGCCAGGCTAGTAGTAAACTTGGGTTATCTTGCCAAGGAAAATTTGCGAACTTAACGTTAAACGGTTGGCTAATTATATGCGGAAAGTGCACCAATAAATATCGACTGTATTCTCGCCAACCCATCTCAGATAAAAATTTATTACCATTGTCCGAGTCTATCTCTCGAGACACCATGGCTTGCTGTGTATCAAACCAAATTTGCTTAGGGCTTATTTCGCCAAACGCTAGATGAGGTGACAACATCGAGGTATTTTCTTCTTTTGGAATATCGCGGCCATCCTTATAGCGCGAGATCGTGCTTTCTATAAAATGTTGCCAGCGCAGCTGCGCGCCGTCTTCGCCTGGAGTCCATCGCTCGGCTAGCCCACTCGACCAATCCGGCGATTCAGGCAACAAGCCCCATGAACTCAATGGTTCTGACTCAATTGAATGCGATGTCTTTATAAAATCAGGGACACCAACAATAGAAGACGGATCTAAACTTGCAAGGCAATGCCGCCAAAACGGTGTAAAGACTTTAAACGGCGCGCCTTGCTTATTTAACACCTGCGTCGGCTCAATTAAAAGTTGAGCATTAAACGAAGTGGATTCAATTCCTTGAGAATTTAAGCGCTCTTTAAGGTCGCTACCAAGACGAATGCCTTCCGGCGAATAGACTCTATTCCAAACCAAAGATTGCGTATCTAACTCATTGCATAACTCCATAAGCACCGTGAGCGGGTCACCGGTTCTTAACAGCAGTACCACGCCTTGCTCGGCAAAGCTTAAGGCAAGCTTCTCAAGACTATAATGCAACCACCAGTAACTCGCACCGCCGAGCGACTCAGGAAAAATAAAAACCGGCGTGACTTCACCGCGCGACGCCGCATAATGCAACGCGGGGTTATCAAATAAGCGAAGATCTTCTCTTAACCAAACTATCGTATTCATACTGCAAACAATTCCATAAATAACCGTAGCTTGAGTCTACTTAGTCAAGCATCTTCATACCCAAATATCTTCAATATTAAGGCGTGACAATTTACATTACTTCGACGAGCACTGCACTTGCCTCGCCGTCTATCGATTTTAATTATTTAAATGCGGCCAAATCGTTTAAGGCGCAAATACTCTGTGACTAATTGCACGTGAATATTCTTATGCGTTGCATCAACAACCGAAACTCCTCTGGCCTTAAGTAAGGCCAGCATTTTCTTGCGATTGAGCTCAAAATGTTTTGTGCCAGCATAGAGCATGGCATCCGCGACCTCTTCAACAGGCAAATCATCAACTTGACTCAACAGGCGTTCCTGCAAGGCGACGACCATCACCAAATGTTGTTGCGACATTATTTCTACCGCTTTTTGTAAGTCTTCTTTGTCTTCATCACGCACATTTGTGAGCACGATAATCAGCGAGCGCTTACGGTGTTTGAGCAACAAATTTTCGGCCGCCGTGACATAGTCACTGCTCTGGGTAGACGTATTAAGCGCATAAAGATGGTTCAATAAGGTATTAATACTCGCCTTGCCTTTTATCGGTGGCAGCCAACTAGGCTCTCCAGAAAAGCTCATTACGCCAACCGCATCGCCTTTATCAAGGGCGATGTAGCTACTCATCAATAGAGCATTAAGTGCATAGTCAAAATAACTGAGGTTTTTCTCCATTGCCCGCATTCGTCGACTGCAGTCGAGTAGAAATACCACGTTTTGATCTTTTTCTTCTTGAAACTCCCGAGAGATTGGCGCGCCTAATTTCGCCGTCGCTTTCCAATCGATTTGTTTTAAGGTATCTCCTTCACGAAACTCACGTAACTGATTGAATTCCAAGCCAGATCCTTTTCGTTTGGCAATATGCGCACCCATATTACGCATCGCCTGCTCTACGCCAAAGATCGAAGAATTAGACACGGCGCTGAAATCTGGGTAGACCTTGCTTTGATCACGGTCTCCTAGGCGGTGAATAAATTGCCAGAAGCCATAGTTAGATTCAACCAGAACATAGGCGGCGTCAAAGATCGCTAAGCCGCGAGTTTTCGGCACAACGGTGTAATCGTAAAAACCTCTCTTATCAACACCAATATTCTGGATTAATGGGAACACGGCACCATGAAAATTCGACGGCACAGCGTCACTGACAGAAACCGATAGTTCACGCCGGCTATAATTGCAAACCTCAACTCTTATCGACTGCGGTCGGTTCAATGCAAAAGAGTTTGGCAACTTCCGCGACAGCGTAATTTGATCGGCTGATAGGCGTTTAAGCCCATCATAAACCGACAAAATCGCCAACACCGATACCGACACTAAAAAGAAGTTCGATAACGGTTCTATGATCGTCGATTCTGGACTAAATACGCGAATAAGGCCCAGTATTAAGGCAAGGCCAACCATCGCAGCCACGGCGGCTAGAAGTCGTCGCGTGGGCCTTAATTGAAAAACCTGAGGTAATCTCACTTACGCGGAGCCTCAATGTCCATCAACATTTGGCTAAGCACATCGTGCGCCGACAAACCTTCTATCTCGACATCAGGCGTCAATGCTATACGGTGCTGCAGCACCGAGATGGCCATCGTTTTAACGTCATCGGGCAACACAAAATTACGCCCTTCTAAATAGGCATTTGCTTTCGCAATTCTCACCAAACCAATGCTTGCACGAGAACCTGCCCCTCTGAATATTGATGGGTGTTCGCGGCTCGCGCGAACAATTCTCACCGCGTAATCGATCACTTGATCATCAATAGAAACATTAGCAACTTGTTGCTGAATATCGAGTAATTCATTCGAGGTCAACGACGCCTTGATCGACTCTATTGAGTTGTTGTCACCGACCTGACCTTGGGTGATCAACTTGGTAAGACGAACTTCGTCGACCACGGTCGGAAAATCGATGATTACCTTAATTAGAAAACGATCTAGCTCAGCTTCAGGTAATGGATAGGTGCCCTCCTGCTCTAAGGGATTCTGAGTTGCTAACACCATAAAAGGCAACGGCACTTTGCGCGATTCGCCTTCGGTGGTCACCTGCTTCTCCTGCATCACTTCAAGCAACGCGGCTTGTGACTTAGCCGGTGCTCGGTTAATTTCATCGGCCAGCAACAGATTAGTGAAAACCGGGCCATAATTCATTTGAAATGATTTGTTTTGCATGTCGAAAACAACATGGCCGGTAACATCAGAGGGCATGAGATCTGGGGTAAATTGAATGCGTTTAAAGTCGCCCGAAAAAGTCTTCGACAAAGCGCGAACCAATAAGGTTTTACCCAAACCCGGCACACCTTCAAGCAATACATGCCCATTAGACAATAGTGCCAACACCACGTTCTTGACCACCGCATGCTGACCAATTAAGGCGGCATTTACATTCGCCAATAACTCTCGAACCTTGTTTACCGATGCCTGTTGCTGCTGGCTAATTATTGACCCCGCTAATTCATTTTCGCTCTTCGCGCCAGCGTCATTCGATTCAGGCGACGGCTCTAAAGATGGCGTCGCAATATCTCCATCGCTTAAGGTATTTTCTTCTGGTTTTTGTGTGTCATTCATAATTTTTTCCTTATGGCATTTCCAATTTTAAGCGCTGCCAGCAGTTCTTGCTGAGTATCAACGCTACTACAATAGCGCACCCATTGCTGGAGGGTCGGTTCTGGTATTTGTGTATGCTCGGCAAGCATGGATACTTGCGAGTGCTCATTTAACTGCGAAAACGTTGGGTGAAATCGCCTCATCTGTTGTTCAATATCCTCTTGTATCGGATCGAGCAGAGTCTGAAACTGTTGGTTGGCAACTAGAAATTTAGCGCTCGAAGACAAATGCTCAGCGAAGTTTCGGCGCTGCCCTTCAACGACTTCGAGCACTTTTTGCACTCGAATGCCGCAAGACCAAAGCCATAGCCCGAGTAGCACAGCTACTGACCAAATCACCTCATTAAAATAATGACTAATGACAGCCGAAATAGACGGCGCCGTAATATTATAAAATAAATGCAAGGTAGAAGAATCAGGAACCAAATACGACAAAAAATAAGCGTGATCGCCTATGCCTATGTAGTTATTTTCCCATAGCTCGGTGCTCGACATGGCTGTAAAGGTGCCGTCACCATAGCTAAATTGCAGCAGCCGCTCACCATACTCATCATCTGACCAAGCAAGTAACTCATAGACGTCACTCGAAAAATCATCATCATCGAATGTCATTGGGTGCGACAGAATAATTCGATCCAACACCGCCAGATGAATTTCATCATCGCCATCCCCAACATTGGCTTTATAGAACTCATGATTGAAGTCGGCATTTAACAAATCAAAGAGTTGTTCGTCAAACTCGGCCTCTTCGTCTTTAAGCTCAGATTTGCTCGCGGCATCAGGCTCCTGGTCTGGTGTCGATAGCGGATCAGCACCGCTCTCAGAATTCAAATCGCGTTGACTACTTTCTTCTTCGAGCTTTTTCTTCTCGGCGCGGCGTTCATCAATCTTCTGATTGGCTTCGCGCATCCGCTCACTTGGTGTAAGCGAGTTACCGCTCGCATCAAGAAAGGCTTCGGCAATCTCAATATCTTGGTACTCTGGGCTAATGTCGAATTCACTTAAAATTGACCGCCCTCCTTCAGCCTGCTCCGACACACCAACCAGTAGATACCCCCCACGCGAAACCCAGTCTAAGGCGGCATCTATCTGGCTTTGCGATACAAGCATGCTATCCACTTGAGACAATAAGACTAAATCGCCCGTTGGAATCGAATCAAAATCCAGAGTATCGATGGTTGCTTCGATTTTTACATCGCGATTCTCAAGGAATTGTTGAGCTGCCAAATAAGGATTTACTCGTGCCTCTTTGCTTTCACCCGTCCAGATATGAGCGTCATACTCTTCAGTAAAAAAGTGGTACAACACAGCTAGGGCAACGCAACTGGCAAGTAGAAGAACCCATGATAATTTAACCCGCATCAGAACACCTTTTTCCATTGCTGGCAAAGCGCATCAAACTCACTTTTACTTGGTTCAACATGCGCATAGGCAATACCTTGCCAAACACTCACAAGCGCTCTCATATAGGCACTCACCACACTAGGCGCCTGCTGATCAATTCGATCACAGCATTCACTTTCAGTGTCACTGCTAAAAAACCGACAACCGTGCTCATGCAGTAACTTTATCAAACTTGCTCTCAATAAGGTCGCAATAGCTTGTCGGTGTTCGCCGTTACCCCATTGGCCTTGAGCAACGCTCACTACATCATCAGGGATGCTTTCTTTCTTAATATCTAAGCCGAACAAGGTGGTTGGCAAATCCGGCTCAGCACCTGGTGCCTTAAGCGATGACGCCCAATCATTAAACTGTGACCGATACTTAACAATAATAAAAATAATAAGGCCAATCACCGCCCCCCAAATTAAAATCTCAACAAGCTGGGCAAATGAACCTAGCGCTTTTCGGTAACGCTCAGTTGCTCTGACTAGGTTAATGATCCATTCGGGAAACTTTGCATCGTCATATGATTCATCGTCTTCATCAGACTTTTTGGCCTCCGCGTCAAGGTCGATAAAGCGGCGGCGAGTGACCGTTTCTTTATGCGCGAAATCGTCGCCTGAAAGCACTTTTTCAATGTCACTGTGAAATGTTTGAGAGCGCTCAGACCGAGGTAATTGCTCGCCCGACTCTAAGGTGATATTCGGTTTTTCAACAAAGTCATCTGCTTCGTCGTAACTATCATAATCTTCATCGTCATAGTCATAGTCAGATTCGTCATAGTCAGATTCGTCATAGTCCGATTCGTCATAGTCAGATTCGTCATAGTCTTCATCGGTATAGTCAGA
>JALZVW010000062.1 GCA_023301745.1 Arenicella sp.
GCTGAGGGCTCTTCTTCCCAAGCTGAGGGCTCTTCTTCCCAAGCTGAGGGCTCTTCTTCCCAAGCTGAGGGCTCTTCTTCCCAAGCTGAGGGCTCTTCTGCGGCAGACGAATCACAAGCAGAACCGAAAGCGGCGGCCACTAACCCCATTGCGGTTTACACCAACCCGGCAAAGCGCAGCGTGTTGATTGCGATACTCGATATTCGCAAGCAACTTAGTGTGGTTAGCTCCAACCAAGAGTGGACCAAGGTGACCAATAAGAATGGCTTTCCTGTGTGGGTTCATGAAGATTATATCGATGTATCAGACGATATTGGCTTAGTTAAAGGTAACGCGGTTAATGCCCGCTCTGTGCCCTTAATTACCAATGGCACGATCGTTGGCCAGCTGAACAACGACGAAGCCGTGGTCGTGCTCAACAAAAAAGAGGCGTGGTTTCGAGTTATGTCACCAAGCCGTTTCAAGGCATGGGTGAAAACCGATGAATTTAACCGTAGAAGCGCACCGGCCCCAGAGACCATTGGCACTGATCAGGCCGCACCGAAAGAATCTATCGTTAAGACGCCTGACACGCCGTCAACGGTCAGTGATAACGATTGGTTGTTTAGCCAGCCCGCCGATGGCTATACATTACAGTTAGCAAGCTTTGATGACCCACAAAAAGTGGCCGAGTTTAAAGCACGCAAAAAATTTCTCGATAATCCTAAGTTGCATAGCTTCACGTCTGAATCTAAAGACATTCTCTGGACCTACTTCTTATATGGCGAATTTGCCTCGAGTGACGCCGCCAAGAAAACCCGCGTTGAGATTAAGCAAAACCGAGCTTGGGTGAGAACCTTTGGTAAGCTGCAACAAAACCGATGCTTGTCTTGGAAAAAGCAGATACCCACGCCCCAACAACTGAATAAGTATTGCTCTTAATAAATGCCTAAACTCAAGCCTATGACCGATAAAAAAAACGTCATCTCGCCGTTTCATGGCGAGCACGATCACAGCCACTGTGAAACACAGGCGCTCGAGTCAGCGGTAGCTGAGTGCGCCAAACAAGGTTTGCGGTTAACTAAAATTCGACGGCAGGTATTAGAAATAATTTGGGCCCAGCACAACCCTATCGGCGCCTACGACGTATTACAAAAGCTACAAGAAGCTGGCCATAAACCAGCGCCGCCGACGGCCTACCGAGCGTTGGATTTTCTGGTATCGGCCAAACTGATTCATAGAGTTGAATCGCTGAACGCGTATATCGGCTGCCCATCACCCAACGCCAGCCATCAATGCCAATTCTATATTTGCACCGACTGCGGGCACGTAGCCGAAGTAAGTAACTCAGCGGTGTCTGATGCGCTCGCGGCTGGTGCCACTGAGTTAGGCTTTATCAGCCAGCAACCGGTGATTGAAGTGCACGGTGTTTGTAAGAACTGCTTAGATTAATTATTGCCCTTTATCGATTAATTACTGCTCTTTATCTAAGTTACGCAAGTAATCGAGCTTCTGTTTGATTTTAATTTCTAAGCCACGCTCAACCGGCTGATAAAACTGTTGGCCGGCCAGTTCGTCAGGCAAGTACACTTCACCGGCGGCATAGCCTTGCGCCTCGTCATGGGCATAGCGATAACCCTTGCCGTAATCGAGTTCTTTCATTAAAGAGGTTGGCGCATTACGAATGTGCATAGGCACTTCTAGTGAGCCGGTCTGTTTAACCACCGACATAGCCTGCTTATAAGCCACGTAAACCGCGTTACTCTTAGCCGCAATCGCTAAATAGACGACTGCCTGCGCTAACGCCAGCTCGCCTTCAGGGCTGCCTAAGCGTTCTTGCGCCTCCCAGGCATCAAGGCAAATTCTCAATGCACGAGGGTCAGCATTACCAATGTCTTCGCTGGCCATTCGAACAACCCGCCGCGCAATATACTTAGGGTCGCAGCCGCCGTCTATCATGCGGCAAAGCCAATAAAGCGCCGCATCTGGATCAGAGCCGCGCACTGATTTATGTAAGGCTGAAATTTGATCGTAGAAGGCGTCGCCGCCTTTATCAAAACGCCGAGTGCTACCACCGGCCAATATGTCGGTGATCAGTTCGCTGGTAATTTGGCCGTCGTCGGCTAGGTCAGCGGCGATTTCAAGCATGGTTAATGCTCGGCGTGCGTCACCGTCTACGAGTTCGGCAAGATGCATTTTATCGTCGGCGGCCATACTAAGCTCTAGCGCCCCTAGACCTAAGGCGTGATCATCTAGCGCGCGGTCTATCAAGCTGACTATGTCGGCGGGGGTGAGCGACTGCAAGACATAAACTCTGACCCGGGAGAGCAATGCATTATTTAATTCAAACGACGGATTTTCAGTGGTCGCGCCAACAAACAGAATGGTGCCGTTTTCGATATGCGGCAAGAATGCGTCTTGTTGGGCTTTATTGAAGCGATGTACTTCGTCGACAAATAACACAGTATTACCCATGCCGGCTTGTTGACGGTCGTGCGCGGTTTGAACCGCCTGACGAATGTCTTTTACCCCCGAGAGCACCGCAGACAGTGACACAAACTCAGCATCGCTCTGCGAGGCGAGCAATTTAGCTAATGTGGTTTTACCGGTTCCCGGAGGGCCCCAAAAGACCATTGAGTGAAGCTTGCCGCTCTCAATGGCGATGCGCAGCGGCTTGTTGGGCGCCAGCAATTGGCGCTGACCGGCCACCTCATCTAGGGTGCGCGGGCGTAAACGGTCGGCCAGCGGCCTCGTGTGATCAACAGCGTTATTAGGCATTAGCTCGTCGTAAGCATGTGTCGCCAGCCGCTATTTGAGCTCGACTTCGGAGACAATTTTCCACGAA
>JALZVW010000063.1 GCA_023301745.1 Arenicella sp.
CGGTTGATCGAGCGCCAATAAACGTTTTGCATACCAAGGATCATTACGATCAGGCGAGGCAAAGGCATACGCTTCTTGTGGTGCGAACGACTTGCTGGCTAAATAACTGGTTGCAAATGCCGCTCGGCTAACTAGCTCTAAGGCACTGGCGGTAATGGCTTGCTGCGCCTCAAAATCAAGGCGCAGAGTATAGACATTGGTGTCGGTATAGAGAGTATCCAAGCCTTCAGCTATAAAGCGAACATAGCCGCCAGCTCCAAATACTTGAGAGTCTACTGTGCTGCCAATAACCTGTACAGGTATTGATTGCCCTCGATTGACTACCGCAATTCGGTCAATCGTCTCACCTTCGATATCAGCCCCAAAATCACGCAATTGCTCAAAACTAAGTTGATACATGCCATCTTCAATGACCTTCATATTGACAATGTCTTCGGCATTGATATCAACGGCGATCGCAGTTTGAGCTAGAACGCCTTGAGCCAGAAAGCCTACCGCTAGAAGCTTACAAAATTTGTTTAAATAGCGCATCTTATTGCCCTCTCGCATTGCGCTTTTGTTTGCGCTGTAGGTTGCGTTCAATCATCTGTTTACGCCTATCTTCATTGCGTAAGGCTTGCTTCTGGTCGCGCCGTTTAATCGCTTCGCTCCAATCAGTATTCTGTCGTTGCGCTTGTGTTCCATAAACTTGACCAACCACAAAGGGGCCATGCAATGTCTCGACTCCATTGCCATCAATATCACTCAGAGCCAGTTGTTCGGCTGAGCTATTAACCAGTAATTGATAGTCAACTATTTGTACCGAGTCGCCTTTCGCCGGAATCACCTCGCTATTTAGTAACTGCCATTGTCCATCAATGCGCCCATAAATATTAAAGCCTAAGTTAGCTACCTCTGTTTGCGTTTGCCAATTGATTTGAATGGTATTTTGGCTAATTCGTTCACTACTTAGTTGGCCAAGGGTAATCGGCAAGCTGGAAATGTCGGCCAAGGTGACTATCGTTGGATCAGCACTACCACCAGAACCGGTCTCTGGGTCTGAGCCAGAATTAGATTGATCTTCAACTTGATCACCATTTGGCGCTGTACCACTGGTCGAGGCCACGTTTTCAAAGTCTTCAAGCGGCCTTGCTAATAGTGACGGGTTAGCCGAAATAGTGAAGACAACCTGAATAACATCCCCCACTCCAAGAACGCTGCTGGGGCTAACCGTGATCATGCTTTCGATCGCGCCGCCGTCGTAGCCGTCATTGGCTAGCGGTAAAACCGTATCTAACAGCGGTTCTGCATCAGTCAGCAATGTGACGACTGGTGCCGAGATAATACCCGACGTGGTAGTCGTCGCATCGGATGTGATAAATGCGGCGCCATATTGTGTATTGATATCGTCAAACAACGACAAGTTGCTAACATTTACATCACCGGTGTTTTGCAACAACATAGTGAATTCAACTTCGAATGTTGTATCGGCATTAAATGCCAATACTTGCGCCGCTTTTGCTAAACCTAATTCAGGCGCTGGCAAGAGCGGCGTAAACGGCGTTGGCGACCCCGCGTTATTAGGCACACCACTTGTTGGGTCATCGGTGTTATCCGAAATATCAGTTGCCGGTGGTAACCCTGCAAATGTGCCGGTCGCGCTCGCTGAATTCTCAGCAGGGTCTGGAAATACACACCCTACCGCTTGTTGATTAAATTGTGCGGTGAAATCGCTTAACACTATTGAGTCGCCGACACCTAAGACCGCAATACTGGCAATATTTGTCAATGTGCCAACCACCTCACCACTGGAATCGTTGGCCGGGGCAACATCATTAATGCTGACGGTGCCAGGGCTGACAACAGACACAAAGCACGCGCCAAACTGCCCCACTAAATCATCAACAATTTCGGCATTGCTTAATGCCACATTACCCACATTAGAGAGCGTGAAATTAAACGCTTGATTAAAGCTGCCGTCGGCATTCAACGTGCTGGGTGCGGCAACCGATTTAATCAAACTGACCAATGGCGTTTGTGGCAATGCCGTAGTGATTGTATCGTCAGCATTAATAGCGCTGCCAGATGGGTCGTTAGCCGATACAGAGGCTTGGTTAGTCACACTGCCAGCCGTTATGTTGTCTTGGGTCAGCGTAAACACCGCCGTGCAATTCACCACTGGCCCACCCACCGCAATAGTTGCAATGGTATTGTCGCCACTGTTTGGACAAACAATGTCGTTAGTAATACTGTCTGCCACCACAATTTGCGACAGTGTCGTATTACCGGTATTGGTAACAGCCAAGTTGTAACTAATGGTGTCACCCACATCCGTAATGCTGTTAACCGCACCGAGCGCTATTGTAATTGAGTCAACCACAACTGTTTTAACAAGTTCAATATTAGATGCCGGTTGAACTGTGGTGGTCGCCGTACTGCTTGTTGAACTAATTGGCGCACCTGGGTTGCCATTAACATCAGGCGGTGTGCCACTGGCCGTCGCGGTATTACTGACTGAATTTATACCACCGGCAATGGCATTATCAATATCGTTTTGGGTTAACACATAATTAACAGAACAAGCGCTTTGTGTCGTTGGGGCTAATATTGCCGGAGAACAAGTAACAGGGCCGAGCGTGCTGCCGCCGGGTATGCCGTTAAAACTCGGGCCAGCATCATTAATACCAATACTGGTAAGCGTCACATTACCGGTATTCAGCACGACATAGCTATAAGGAATGATATCGCCAGGCGATGTAGAGCCACCCACCAGCTGCGTTGGCGCAGAAGCCGATTTAACCACTGTTAAAGACGGTGTCGGAGCGACCGGCGTGTTTACTGTCGCTATTGCAGGTTGAAGTGCTGTTCCGGCAGGTGGTGTGCCTGTTACCGTTACGCTGTTTGGCACATTTGCATCATCAACCTCTATTTGAGTAACTGGAATCGAGGTACAGCTATAGATGAATGTTTCATTCGGCGCTAAATTACCATCACCATTTACGTCACCCGCGTTAAGACTTGCGACTCCAGCCGGTACAGCGCATTTCACATCGCTGACGACCGGAGCGCTAATAGTCACATTACCCGTGTTATTTAGTACAAAGTCGTAAGTCAGTGTATCGCCGGCATTAACCGGCACTGAGTTGGTGGATTTCAGCACGGTAAAAGACGGTGTTCGAACTAATGGTGTATTAGTGATTGCTCCGCCGGCATCACCAGGGTTGCCCGAATTGGACTCATCGCTAATTGGAACGCCAGCGGGATCTAACCCGGTTGCGTTGGCGGTATTAACCACATTGCCCGCGTCAATTTGTATCTGTGTAAGTGCTGTGGTGCACGAGAAAACCCATTCTTCAGCAACATCCAGCACACCTGCTTGCGCACCTGTGTCACCGTTGTCAAAACCATTGGTAAAACTTAAATCGCCAACCGGTGATTGGCATACGGGGTCACTGACTGTTGGGTTGGTGATAGACACATTGCCAGTGTTCTCTAATGTAAATGTGTACGTGATATTAGCGCCAACAACCGCTGGATTAGGTGCCACTGAGGTTTTAATTAACTCGATTGACGGACTGGTTGCGACGCCAGTCACAGCTGGGGATGGTGTTACAGGTTCTAACACGCCATTCTCAGGTTCACCAAACGCGCTGGCGGTGTTATTTGCCGCGGTCTCTGAGTTTGCCGCTGCGGCAATGTTGTCTAAATCAATCTGCGAAAGTTCATAGGTAGCCGTAAATACCTGTGTCTCGCCAGGAGCAAGAATAGTAATACTCGGTTCAGTATTAAAAGCACTTAGAGTATTCGTCGCCGGTTGGTTATTAAAGGTTGGGCCATTGTCTTCAGGCAATACGCTATCAATCGTGACATTACCGGTGTTTTCAACATCAAAGGTGTAAGTAATTAGAGCACCAGCAACCACTGTAGAAGGTATTGCACTGACGGTTTTATCAACGGTCAATGACGGCGCTGGGACAATCGGCACTATGGCACTACTGCTTGATGATGGCAGTGGAATTACGGGTACTGGAGGCTCACCGACAACAGTGGCTTCATTCATTACTGAACCCAGGTCAATATCAGCCTGAGTAACGGTGTAAGAGGCTGTGCACTGCCCGGTTGCGCCAGCGATCAAATCAAAGGGAACAGGACACGTGATTGTGCCATTGTTGGGTGTACCGGTAACCAACGGGTCAGTCACGATAATATTACTTAATGTGACATTACCGGTATTCGTAACATCGAAGGTATAGCTAATAGTATCGCCCGGATTAGTGCTATCGCCTGTGTCGGTATTATCTGGGTCTAGGCCTGCCGCCGTACTTGGCAAACCAGCCATTTTAATAAAGGAAATTGAACTTTGTTGCTCAATAACCGCAACGGCATTCGCAACCGCCTCTGGGGCTGGCAAGCCCGAATTAACAGGTGGAATGCCTGTGCCAGTGGCGGTGTTTTCAACATCACCATTATCAATTTCGCTTGTTTCCAAGGTGTTAGTACAACTAAACACGAAGGTTTCGGTAGCGGCCAATATGCCATCACCATCATCACCACTTACCAGTGCTGGTGGAGAGTCGCACAACACATCAATTACGGTTGGTGCACTTAACGATACATTACCCGTATTATCCAAGGTAAAGGCATAGGTAATTGTATCAGTAGCGTCTGGGAGAGTCAGATCTCCAGCAATAGCGAAGTTGGTTGAGTCGACTTCTTTCAACAAAGAAATAGACGTATTTTGTGTCAACGGGGTGACTAATTCATCGCTATTGGCGACAGCCGTGCCGGCAGGGTCTAAAGCAGACGCATTAGCCGTATTGGTGACACCTGCCGTGTCTAAATCAGCTTGAACAATTGAGTAAGTGGCGGTGCAAACAACAACCTCACCCACCGCGAGTGATTCCGAGCCATCGTTAACAAAAGGATTGAGGCCTACCGAACAAACTAACGGCGGGCTAATTAATAGTGGGTCGCTAACACTGACGTTACTCAGTGTGGTGTTACCCGTATTAGTGGTGGTTATTGTGTAATCAATGGTATCGGCACCGGCCCCACCCAAGTCAGTTACCGCGGGGTCTGCTCCCGCTATAACCGTTGGCGCCGTGGCGGTTTTTACTACGCTCAAGGTCGATTGGTTAACAATGCTGGCGATGGCATCAGAGGGGGCTGATTCAACCGTACCCGTTACACCAGCCGGGTTATCACCCGTCGCAAACGCGGTATTTTCTACCGCATCAAGGCCGCCTGCGGCAACGGCATTATCAACATCAGCTTGCGTGAGTGTGTAAACGGTAGAACAACTGGTGACCGCTCCTGGTGCGAGCGTTTGCGAACCACAACTAAACGCAACTGGCGTACCAGTAGCCACTTGCCCGCCAAATGTGGGGCCAGCATCTACAATGCTGATGTTATCAATGGTCACGTTACCATCATTAGCCACATCAACTTGATAGGTAATTTGATCGCCAGCATCGGTGGCACTTGGAATAACACCCAGAGCCGTGGTCACGGCACCCACAACACTTTTCACCGAACTCAGTGCTGGCGCAGCGGCAATCGGCGTT
>JALZVW010000064.1 GCA_023301745.1 Arenicella sp.
CAAGGTTCCTCAGATAACACCGCTTGATGTTGATCTGAAGTTGTATAACGGGCGCTATTGGAGTGAGGAGTTGAGCACACAATACGAGATCAAAATGCAAGACGGCCGGTTGTTTGCTATTCACCAACGGCTGGCGCCAATCGAATTGTTTGCGAGTGCCGAAGATGCATTCGACGTACACTCGAATCAATTTATGTACATCGAATTCGTTCGTGATGTGGCAGGTGCTATTCAGGGCTTTAAAATGTCGCACGCGGGTGCAAATGATGTGTGGTTCGAGCGCAGGCCTTAACATGCAATTCAGCGTTTGAGGTCATCAGGTGACCTCAAATAATGTTGATGTCAAACAATCAGTAGAACTCGAAATATATAAACGCTTGGTGTTGACCCTTGTGCGCTTAAACCGTACCTTTGTGTCGATGTGGTTTTACAACTTAGGCGAAGAGATGGTTGGCGAAAAATGAGCGAAAACAATGATGACAAAAAGGTTCAGATAATCGAACGGCTAAATAGCCGTCTGAAAGACGCGCTTTCAATTGCTAAGGAAAGTAACAAACATGCTCGCAAACGAAATCGGTTAGCCAAGCGCGAATACCAACAATCGGTGCTTAACTATGAGCAAGCGGAGCGTCAATACTTACTCGAAAAATCAAGCATCCAGCCTTCATTTCGCTTATCCGTCACAGAGTTTCTGACTTGTGAACCTGATTTCGTTAATGATCCTGAGCAGGCAAGCGAAGCTAAGTACCTCTCAGACCTGGGCATGGGCGTTGATGAGCGCGTGTTGAGGGTTCGCGTGCGGGTAGCGGGCGAGGCCGACTATATGCGGCCAACTATCGTTATGGAAACCTTAGCTGAAGGTGAGGCCGACGAGCGCGCGCATTCGATGACCGAGCTTCTTTACTTTGTGCCGGTAGCTCATTTAGACACCACGACCACTGCTGGCTCAATGGTGTATCTCGTCTACCGAGACAAGACAACCTTGCCGGTGATACATAAGTTTCGACTTAAGCAACAGCATGGCTCTGCTTTATCACGGTGGGATACGGTTCATTTAGATACGGCGTATGCCATGTCGCATAAAAGCCAGTCGAGGTTTAACGGGTCATCTGCTTGTGCCGCTCTTTTTTCTGATCGAGATGAAGGCTAACTGAGAGAAATTTTATTAGGCAATGAGTTTCCAAAAAAGGTGGAGCTGCTATAGAAAAGGTGTGGCCTCATATAGACGTCAAGCATTCTTAGCGCTGACTAGTTAATATAATAGCCAATACGCGAGCGTGAAAGGGCGTTGCAATATAGCCGTAGTTTCCAAATGTGAGCGCCTATTTACAAGCAATAGCGCTGGCTATCTGAGTTAAATCTATCTATTCTTAAAAAGCTAAAAATTAATTAATCACCACACGGTAAAGTAGTTTTCGCCTAATAGCCGACTCTAACTATTAGGCGTTGCGGTATGCCAATCAAAGTGACGCTGCTCCACCAGTCTAACTTGTGCATTGCCCGTTATGCTTAACTGATGTGCTAGTAAGTATAAATCAACGTTCTGAGACACTATGCTTTCGATGTAATCAAGGCCTTGAGGGCGTGTCCTAGGCAATCCGCAAACTAACTACAGCTAAATATACAGTGGCATTTTTTGACTTAATAACACCTGACTACTCAGGCCTAGAATATCTTCGCGATTACCACACCTTGGGTCGCCGTGATGGCACCGTCGATACGCTGCTGAAATATTCATATGTTTCAAAGTTGCACGCCGTGATTGAGTGGCGTGAACCTAATTGGCTTATCAAAGACGTTTCAAAAAACGGCCTTAAGTTGAACAACAAGATTGTCCCCGCACAAAAACCGATCATTCTAAGTGTGGGTGATACGATTGATATGGCTGGTATGGGAGACGTTATTCTCACGGTTAAAGATCTAAGTGCGCCAGTGCCTCTGTTGATTAACCAAGCCTCGCCGATTGAGACTATAAAAATAGGCGAAAGTGTTTTGTTGCCCAGTGACAGCGCACCCGAACTCGCCCTGCACCTATGCCCAGATCGTGAGCAATGGTTTTCTGATAGCGTAGAAACAGGCGAAGAAACGGGCCCTCATGAACACGGTGATCTGATTAGAATTAATAATGTTGATTGGAAGTTTTTACTGATTGCCGAAGACGATGCAACCACCGTGGTGTCATCTAATCAAATAACATTAGACGATGTTATCTTTCGTTTTGATCTAAGCCAAGACGAAGAGAGTGCAAGCCTCACCTTGATCGACAATGGCGTTGAACTAGAGCTAGGCGAGCGATCTCACCATTATTTGTTGGTTCATTTGCTGCGCCACCGCCTGCAAAGCGGCGACGATATTGGCTGGCTTGACACTCAATTATTAATGAAAGAGTTAGGCTTAGAAGAAACGCATTTGAACATTCAAATATTCAGAGCGCGTAAGCAAGTTGCCTTAGCGCTGCCAACGGTGACTGGCCACTCAAAGTTAATAGCGCGTCGCCGTGGTTCATTGCGTCTGGGCATTAAAAACTTTGAGATTTATAAAGAAGGCGTTAAAGAAGCTTGAATACGTAGATGAGCCAATTAATCAATCAACTCGAGTCCCTAGGCCGCTATAAGTTAATACGCGAGCTCGGGCGTGGTGGCATGAGTGTTGTCTACCTCGCACAAGATACCGAACTTGGGCGAGAGGTCGCGATTAAATGCGTTGATACCTCAGAGCCAACAGCGGCTCGCATGGCCAACAGTTTAAGAGCTGAAGCGAAATTATTAGCGCAACTGAATCACCCGAATATCGTTCAACTTTATGACGTGGTTGAACAAGAAAATATTCTTGGCTTAGTTATTGAGTACGTTGGTGGCGACACCTTAACGCAACGATTAAAACAAGCCCCTAGTCGAGAAGTCACACTAAAGTGGCTAGCCGAAATTGCAGAAGGCCTGGCAAGCGCACATAAAAAAGGCATCGCTCATTGTGACTTAAAAGCCGACAATGTGTTAGTCACTAACGATAATATTGCCAAGGTGGCTGATTTCGGTATTGCCAAAGTTAAGTTAGATGGCTATTTAGAAGACGATGGCTTAACGCGCATCGACAGCGTAAGCGGCAGCTATTTTTCATTATCGCCTGAGCAGGCAAGTGGGCAAGCGGTAGATACCCGAACTGATTTATTTTCCTTAGCCGTGTTGATTCATCAAGCGTTGGTTAGCCAACACCCGTTTGGCGATACGCACAATAAAATGGCACTACTTCAACGGGTCATTAATGACCCGCTTGAGTTGAGTGAATCGGCTAACATCACGTTTGGCAGCAGGTTAGCTGAGCTGGTTAAAAACCTACTCAGTAAAAAGCCTGAAGAGCGTTTGTACAACGCGGCCGAAACCGCTGAACTGCTTAGAAGCGAAGCGCTTAATGTCTCGACAAATGACCTCGATGACAGCACGGGTGCAATCCCGACTCAGGCGGCTAGATTTACTTCACAGACAAAACCTACTTCACAGTCAAAACTATTGAAAAAAGCAAAAGGCTTGTTGGGTAAAGCGGTATTAATCGCATCAGGTTTTGCCGTTGGCGTAGTGCTATTAAAATTATTGCCATCGGCCGACGAAGCCGTAAGCGATGTCACTTACATAGCCTTAGATAATATCGAGGTCACCGCCTCTGATGGTTTCAATAAAACTTTATTGCCGCTGATTAAAAGCACGATTCAGCAAAGCACTGAAAGCACCTTATTGTCATTTAAACACACCGGTTTAGTTGAAGCCAAAGAGTTAAATGCTATCGATGGCGCCTTTAGCGAAAAAGCAATTGCAGCGGGTGTTGATAATATCATGGTTGTCTCGGCTAATTGTTTGCAACAAAAATGCGATATAAAAATCCAACGGCGGTCTGGCGAGCGCATGGCCGTTAGCCACCAAACAAGTTTTCCGGTAGCGAGTGATTCATTAATAGGTTTGAAAAATGCAATTTCATCACAATTGCCCAAGCTATTTCAAAATTCTATTCTTTCACGCTCACAAAGCGCTATCGAACTTAGTGAAGATGATTATCGCCGTTACTTACAGATATACACAAGCAGCGCCTCAGGAACCTTGGCCAATCAAAAACATTTTGATGATATTCAAAAATTAATTTTGGATAAGCCTAATTTTATTCCTTCGTATACCTTGCTTTATCACTTAGGCGGTTACCTCTACCGGAATACTAGTAATTCAGAATACTTAACGACAGTTCTTGGTATCTTTGAGCGATCACCAAATAAGGTCAAACTAAATAGAACGATGCAACGGGCTAAGATCAATCTATTGCTTGATATGGGGAGAGTGTCTGACGCAAAAACGATTTTTAGTTCATTGAAAAGCAGAGATAACGATGAATTGTTTTTGAACGAAATTGAAAGCTCTGTAGCCTATGCCGAAAATGATTATGAAAAGCTTTTAGTACTAGACCGGCAAAATGCTAGTTGGAGGCCTTCCGCGAGAAATCTTTACAACCTAGCCGCTTCAGAGTTTTTTTATGGGGATATAGAAAGATCGCAGGTTAATGTGGGGAAATCCCTTGAGTTAAGGCCGAATTTTACTTATGCACTCAATTTGAAAGCAACTCTTGAGCTAAGCACTGGTAATGTCGAAGAAGCAATAAAAGCGTATGAATCTGTATTGGAGCGCGATGCGGATAATGAAGCTTACTCAAATTATGGTGTAGCGCTAACGCTAAACAAAAGATACAAAGATGCTATCGATAGCTTGCTAAAAGCAATAGAGATCAATCCTAAAGCCGCACATCACTATTTAAACTTAGCCGATGCCTATAACTTGTCTGGTAAAAAAGAGTTAGCCAAGAAAAATTATGACAAAGTGGTGGCGATGATCGTCCCGCCTGAATCCGCGCGCGACTATAGTTACCTGGCTCAAGCTCAAGCACAAACTGGAATGCTCAATCTGGCCGTTAGAACATTGAAAACCGCTAATCAAAAATATCCTGAGTATGCCGAACTGGATTATGCTTCGGCTATTGTGAATACTTTAGCTGAAAACTATGTTTCGGCAATTGTAGATATCAATGACTCGATACAAAGGGGCACAGCTCCCGTTTGGTTTACGTTTGAGTGGTTTCATCCATTGTGCGCAAAAAAAGAATTTCTGCACACCACGGGAGCTGCAAATACGAAGTTGTGTTTATAAATTAACCAGGCTCGCGTTTAACCCCTAAACCTGGGTCGATAACGCCATTACTCGTATGAAAATATAAGGCTGGGTAAGCAACAAATTCACCCGGTTTCGGCTCGAGAAATGTCACTATCAACATTGAGCTATTGTCTGGGTTTATCTTAATGTCCAAACAGTTGGTAGGTACCGTTGTAGGGTCATTCGGAACGATCGTAACCAGCGGGCCGATAAACTCATTGCAATTCTTTAAATTTATTTGTAGTTTCACGTTTCCCGGCATGATTCTTTTTTTGTTAGCGGGGAAGACAGCCTGCACCAAATCAACGGTGCGTTTTTTTCCGTTGTCGCAGTATTTCATTTTGCCTTGAAATACTTCTGTTCCACCAACTTCTCCTAATGACTTGCCCTTCTTTAGCGTAACATTTACAGGCGGTTGTTCTGGCCCACCGGCTTGTTCTGCAATTTCCAACACTTTAAGTTTTACGGTTGTGACCGTGGCTGCACTATTTGAATTCATTATTATTCTCCGTTTATTTTTATAAATGTCGTGTTAGCGCTTTATTGACCCTGAATGACTAACAAGGCCAGATTATCACTCTTGGCGGTGATAACAAGCCCCTTGTAATAGGGTGTAATATTCTTTGCTGATTATACGGCGCATGATTCACTCATCAAATGACGTTGGCCCTCGCTACCGTCGGGTGTATTAGCAACACTTGCACAAATATGGAGAATTATATGATTGTTATTGAGTCTAGCAATTCGGTTGAAGGGAGTTCTACGAGGGTCGGCGATCGGGAGTGGGGCGCCAGGGATGGCTTTTTTTAATACATACTGAGCCAAGGAGGCTTTTGTGAAAATGAATTTAAGAGCATGTATGAAAACAAGTTTAAGGCTGGGCATCTCGACGTTTTTTTGGTTCGGCATTGGTTTGGCGGCGGCCGCGGTTGTGTTAAAGCCTGAGATCGCCAGCGTAGATTTTTTGAATTTGAACAGCGAATCAAATTCTCGCATTTACCAGCACCGAATTAACACGCGGATCAGGGTGTCGTCTAAAGATTTAATTGTCCCGCATGGCGGGAGCTACGTCAGTGGTTAACGCTGGTGAGCGGGCTTAATCAACAATATCGACTCATTGAAAACGATATGCCAAAGGTCTAGGCGAAGGCGCGGCCTACGGGGTTTAAACCTGACTCTTGATTTTAAAGCAATGTCGGCATAGGCTGGCCTTATTCAAAGCAATCATCCGCCAATTCACCTTCTATGTTGATTCAATAAATATGCACGATAAGCAAATACGATTAATCGCGCTTTGTGGAATAGTGCTATGCCTGCTCGCTGTTGCGATTGGCGCCTTTGGCGCACACGCATTTAAAGAGCTGTTAATAAGCAATCAGCGCCAAGACGTATTTGATTTGGCTAATCGTTATCAATTTTATCATGGTCTTGGCCTAATGTTGATCGCCGCACTCTTTGGGCGAACAGAGTCACCACCCAAATTGGGCCTAATTGGCAGCTTAATGTTGCTTGGAACTCTAGTTTTTAGCGGCTCCTTATACATGCTCTCGCTGCTCAATTTGAGCTGGCTAGGTGCCGTTACGCCGATAGGTGGCGTCATGCTGATCAGTGCTTGGGGGCTATTAGCAAAAAGGAGTTTACGGTTTAATGAGTGAGAACATATTGATTTACGCGGTCGAGTGGTTTATATCATGCGCTTTAGTGATAATAACTGACAATGATGGTTATGTGGCCTTACGTTGAAATACGCTTTTCGTTGGATTGCTGTATTCTTTTTGCACGATTATCTATTGGTAGTAATAAAGCGGGAGTAAGTGACAGTGGAAGATAAAAAGCCTTGGGGTATTGAGACGAATGCATTTTGCTTGATGTTTCACCTTAGTCAATTAACCAGCATGGTGATACCCGGTGCAGGAATAGTGCTGCCGATTATTATGTGGGCGACTAATAAAGACGAGTTTCCGGTTATTGATGCGCATGGGCGCAATCTTTTAAACTGGTCGATTAGCTTATTCATTTATCTGCTTGTGTGTGTGCCGTTGATGTTCATTTACATCGGGTTTTTAGGCATCATTGCGCTTTTGGTACTTAACTTTGTATTTGTGATTGTTGCGGCGATTAAAGCTAATGAAGGTATT
>JALZVW010000065.1 GCA_023301745.1 Arenicella sp.
CAATGTCGGCCGCGCAGCGATAGTCACACAGTTTTTTTAGGCCGCGTAGCATTACCGGCAACGCAGGCCCGCTTGCTGTTAGGTCGGCCTTCTCAGTCAGCCCCGCGTTTATTGCTGGTTTTTCGATGAATTTTTTTATCAACAAATTATGATGCTGCAACGCCGTTTGGCCGTGTGCTTGGCACACTTCTATGAAGACACTAAGATTTTTTTGGTACCAATTTTGGTCTTTGCTGCCGTCAGCAAGACTTTCTAAAAAGTTGTCCATTAGGCTGCTACGGCGCATGCAATCTCTTAAGACGAGTTGATCGTCAGGCCGCATGAATAAAAACTTATCGACCAATAATTGTGAATAGTAGGCATCGTCGGCTCGGCAAAGGCCCAGCAGTAAGTCGATCGCATTAATGCCAGCAAAGTCACCTGCATTTGCTCCTCGGTACTCTTGTCTGCCAACCTTATGTGGCTTGTAATATGGGCGAACATTGTAAAAGAAACGGTCGGTATCGAGCTGTTCGAACAGCGCTTGATTATTATCGATCACATCTTGCAGCGCCGATTTGGCGGTGGTCAAAAGGTCGAAGGTGACAGGGTGAGATATGCCTAATGGCAGGGTGTGTAAAAGTGCCTCTGAGGCACGAATAAACGCAAACACTCCACGTGTATTGTATTCGAGAAATAGCTGTTCGTCTTTTAGCGTAGTAAACGACTTATATTGGCCGTCGATCGCCGCATTATGCGTTTCGAGATGGGCAGACGAAAACCGAGGAACAACACCCAGTGAGGCACCCAACTGTAATGACAAAGCCGAGGCATCTAAAAGATGAGATTCGAAGTGTGTCAATTTTGTTGTATCAATTTCATGCCGCCGACACGCGGCTATAAAAAAGCCGACGTTACCCAGCAGGTCGAAACCAGAATCAAAACCTTCGTCGGTGTTCCCCTCTTTAAGCAATGCCGAAATGATGTCACCGCCTTGTGCTGCCAGTTCTTGCTTTAGCGCGTGACCGACGTTTGAAACATCATCTGGCGCCTCCAACTTTGAGTATTGTTGTTCGAGCTCGGTATTGAGTTCTCTAAATTCAGAACGAATCCAATTGTCGAGCCTTCTCGTATTGGTGTTTTGCGAAGTGACGCTAATCTTTTTATTCATGGTCAAATGCTAGCAACTAATCATGAGTCTATTTCGCTATAGATTGTTCTAATGCCTTAAATTATTAGTCGATCATGCTAATAATAATTATTTTTTGACTATAAAATAACAATATTTTTGGTTTTGATTTAGTATTGATCTGCATGATTTGACTGAGACTTATTAAATAGCATGGACCAAGTAGATAAAGAAATTTTACGTCACCTTCAAGCCAATGCTCGAATATCAAACGCTGAATTGGCTGAGCGCGTTAACTTGTCGCCGACGCCTTGCTTGCGAAGGGTAAAGCGCCTAGAGAGCTCTGGAGTGATTCGTGGTTATGGCGCTGAATTAGATTTGAAAAAAATAGGCCTAACAATTTCGGCCTTGGTTTTTGTTCAGCTGACCATCAACAGTACCGACAACGCCGCTAAATTTGAAGACGCAGTGAAGTCCATTAGGCGAATTCAAGAGTGCTCGGTGTTGACTGGTAAATACGATTACTTATTGCAGGTCGTTGCCATAGACCTCGCTGATTATGAGAAGTTAATTAAAGGCGAGTTAGCGAATATTCCGAATATTAAAAATTTGGAATCCACCATTGTTTTAAATCAAGTGGCGGTGAATTTCTTGCCGCCACTTATCAGTACTTAGTTAGCGGCTAAGCTTATCTCGGTCTTCATTCGATGCTTAACGGGCAACACTTTAACCATTCTTGCTTAGCCTCAAAATCGTTTACTGTCGGCACTGCCCTTCTCGGCTTCGATTTTTTTAGTACGCTTCTTTGAGGTGGTTTTCTTAGTGCTAGTGGTCGCTTTACTGGCGCGCACTTTAATCGCATCAATACGTTTTCCGAGTTCTTGAATATTCTCCAGTGTGCGCAAATCTATATCCATTTTTTTCTCCATGCTTAAGATCAGCGGTTGAATGCTATTCTCCATAGAGCTGGCCAATACATCTAAGGTATCGCCAATTTGATCTGATGGTTGGTTAATGATTTCGACGATCGTGTCAGAAGGTTGGCCTACGGATTCACTGATTTTTTGCAGCGCCGACAATAACGCCGTTAGGTTCTCGGTTTGCTGTTTACGCTCAGACGTAGCCAACTTTGTATCGAACTCATTTTGATCAACTAAGCGTTGTTGTGCCGCACCCGCTGAGTCTTCGACCGAGGTTTTAATGCTTTTGATTTGTTCTACTAAATCGATCATTTGATTGGCGATCTTCACGCTGCCATCCGCATCTTCACCGCCCATCGCTTTGGTGCGTAAGAAGTCGTCCTTTATATCGGCCCACCGAGCTTGTTGTTGTTCGCTCATATTGCCGCGCAACTCGGCGAGTTTGAGCAAATTCTCTTCAGTGCCGTTGGTCAGCAATTGTGATTCGCCTTGATAGTGGTCTTCAATTAACTGCATAAGCTCGTTTTGGTTCATCACCGATGATACTTTCTCTGCCATCTTATTCATGTTGCGATAACTGCCTTGCAATTTAAACGGAGGCTCGGTGCGATATCGGTCAGCTTGTGCGGCTGAGGCGATATATTGTTGGTTTACCTTTAGAATTAGCTCCTGAATCACAAACATTTTTTGTAACACGCTGGTGATCTCATTTAATTCAGCGGAACTGTACTGGTGACTCAGCTCGGTCGTCGCGACGTTTTCGCCTTGAGCCATGGCAACTAAGTGATAAACATCTTGCATTTCGCGAGTAGCAAGTGGCGCTAACACGGGGTTAGAGGTAAGTGAATTTTCTACATAACTCAAAGCAAAGATTTCTTCCATGCCACCTAAGATGTCGCCTAAGTTATAAATATCGGCACGATTGGCTAACATGTCGGGCACCTTAAATACTTCGCCTGATTCGGTGTATGGATTACCGGCCATAACGACACAAAACTTTTTGCCGCGCATGTCGTAGGTTTTGGTTTCGCCGCGCCACACGCCCTCTATTCTTCGGGTGCCGTCACACAGTGAAATGTATTTTTGAAGAAACTCAGGGTGTGTATGCTGAATGTCATCTAAATAGAGCATCACGTTGTTGCCCATCTCAAAGCTTAAATTGATCTTCTCAAGCTCTTGGCGTGCCGTAGAATTTGGAGCTTGCTCGGGGTCTAATGAGGTTACGTCGTGACCCAGTGCCGGGCAATTGATCTTCATGAAGATCAACCCAAGCCGATTGGCAACGTATTCCATTAAGGTTGTTTTACCGTAGCCCGGAGGCGAGATCATCATCAGTAATCCCATCAGGTCGGTTCGTTTGTTTTCGCCAATGGTGCCCATTTGTTTGGCTAAATTGTCACCAATCAACGGGAGATACGATTCGTTGACTAAGCGGTTTCTTACAAACGAGCTTAAGGGCTTGGCTTTAAATGACTCGAGCTTTAATTGGCTGCGTTCTTGCTTCATTGTGTTAGAGCGCAGGTCTAAGTAATGATGGTACTCAGGCAGAGTCTTGTTCTCGTGGCGTTGCATGCGTTGCCAATATTCATCTAGGCTAATGTTAAGCGTCTGTTGGGTGATCTTTATATGTTCGCCCAACAAGCGGCTAACACTTAGTTCGAGCTTGGCATCGTTGGGGGCAAGTTCAATGCCGCCAATTAAATTCGCTGCAGCCTCAGGGATATAGCGCTGAAGATGCCCTAACTCTTTACGCTCAACGACGGCATTTAACCATGCATGAGCGAGCGCCCATTGTTGGTCTGGCTGTGCACTTAAGGCTTTGAGCGAAGCGTTGAATTGGCTGCGTGAACTGTCGTCCAATGCTCGGTTGAAGTCGGCGCTTAGTTCGCGAGCATATTTGCTTTGACTAAATTTATCGGCATTGCTCGCGAGTTGTTGAACCAGGTAGCCGGCTGATCTTTGTACACTTTGTGGCTCAGCGGTTATTGGGTGGCGGCTAATGAAATCGCTTATTTGCTCAGCGATCTCACAGGCTAATAAGCCTTCTGCTTTATTGTCTGCGAATAGTTTATTTAGGGTAACCGCTGAGGTGGCGCGTTGTTGCCAGCTGTCTCTGCGTTTTTTGTCGTTCAAGTTGGCCCAAAAAACTGACGCCAAGCCGCGGGCAAAAGGCTCAAACATTAAGAGATCGGCTGAAGCCATGACCGGCAACGCCGCCTGAATAATCAAGGCCGCGTCGCTATCATGAATGCCTTTTTGATAGCCATGTTTGTAATATGGCGTGGAAAAATCACGAACCAGCTTAGTCAGCGTTTCTATTTCTTTAGAGGCCTTTTTAAGCAGTGGCATGGTGAGTTGGTCGCGCTCTTGTTGAGCGGCGGTGATCACCAGGTAAGCTAAGTATTCACCCCTGTAGAGCTCAGGTGTTTCAGACTCGAGTGACATTGACCAATATTGTTTAGAGCCTTGAAGCGTGTCATCAGTGACAGGCTCATAGTAATCGGTGCCTATAAGGTGAAAGAACAATTCGTCATTACGCGGAATGATAGTCAGGTCCAACTCTTGTTGGTTAACGCTGAATTTGTGCTTAGGGCCAAGTTTAATAACCTTGCCACCGTCTTCGTAAATGTCATTTTTATCGCGCAGTGAGCGAACCGATTGTTCACGTAAGGCTTTAAAGCGAGAATGAACATCATCGGCGGCAACCTCGGCGTCTAGGTCACGCAGGCTTTGAATTAACTCGTTGGTCTTTAAAACTAAGGTGTCGGAGGCAAAGTAGGTGTTTAGTTCATCGCTGTCTTTTAATTTCAGAGAGCGTTTTTCTATGCTCTTTAGAATGCGGTCGGCTGAGTCGGTTAATGTTTGAGCACGGCGTTGGCGCGCTTCCATCAAGCTTTGTTTGTGCGCTTCGAATGATTCGTAAATCTCTTCGCGCTTGTCCATGATGTCGTTTAAGAACTGATCATAGTCACTGAATTGGCTTTCTAAATCTTCGAGCTGAACCAGTAGTTTTGCCAGCTGCTCGTCGCACTTATCTGGTGTGTCGGCCACACCCAGAGCATTGGTGATACTCTGTGAGAATAATTTAAACTGAGCTGAGAACTGAGCGATTGCTTCTTCTGAGCCTAAGCCTTTTTGTTTTTGCGAGCCACGTGCTTTGGTCTGGTTTAGTTTGGCATAAACTTCTGAGATAGTATCGACTATGCGAGTTCGAATGGTGGTGTCGTCAAT
>JALZVW010000066.1 GCA_023301745.1 Arenicella sp.
CCGGTTGCCGAGCTAACCGCGTTATATAGCAGTAACGCATTAATTCATCAGGTAACACCCGCAGAAGTTGCCCTGCTTGTTCTAGGTGGAACCTTCCTAGGCTGGTTAGCGGCCCGCTGGTCAGTCGCTCAGCACCTGCGTAAAATCCAACCGAAATAATTTAACTGCGTTACTTATCGATTCAGTAGCACTAACACAATGCCCACGGCGGCGACCCATGGGCCAGCATTCGCGAGTGGTACATCAACTAACGAAAGGTGCTGCAACACGATACTGTGAAGCGTCCCTAGCACTGTCGCCGACACTCCTAGCTTGGTTTGCAAACTAGACTTAGGTACCCTCACTTCAAGCTGTGGCTGCTTTTGTTGCTCAATTAGCCCTTTTAGTACCCCAGGCAGCTCTGGCAACAACGCCCGTAACTGCGGCCAATCGCGCTGAAGGTCTTCAACCAAACCCTTCGCTGACAATTGCTCTTTCATCCAATTTTCTAAGAAAGGCTTAGCGGTATCCCATAGGTTTAATTGCGGATACAATTGGCGCCCTAAGCCTTCAATATTGAGCAAGGTTTTATACAGTAAAACTAACTGAGGTTGCACCGGCATCTCAAAGCGACGTACCGTTTGAAACAATTGCAGCAACACATTTCCGAACGATATTTCACTGATTGGCTTAGCAAAAATTGGCTCACACACAACTCGAATCGCCTGTTCGAATTCAGCGGCATTTGTATCCGTCGGTACCCAACCTGCGCTTAAGTGTGCCTGCACGATGGTTGCATAGTCTCGATTGAAAAAACCTAGAAGCATCTGCCCTAGATATTGCTTATCTTGCTCACTAAGCGTGCCCATGATGCCGAAGTCAATGGCTATCCACTTACCTTCATCAGAGACAAAAATATTACCAGCATGCATGTCAGCGTGAAAAAAATTATCTTCAAAGGCTTGTTTAAAAAATGTCTGAACACCGTCTTCACCAAGCGATTTCATGCTATAGCCCTTCTCCTTCAATAGGGCTATTTCTCGAATTGAGGTGCCATAAATTCGCTCCATCACTAGCACGTTGCGCTTAGTATAATCCCAATAAATGCGCGGCACATAAATCAGATCACTGTTTTCAAAATTTGCCCCCATACGCGCACCATTAGCGGCCTCTATCCGAAGGTCTAATTCGCCGTGAATGGTGTGATCATATTCTTGTATGACATCAAGTGGCTTAAACTGCTGGCCGCGAGACCAATGCTTTTGCAGTAAGCCCGCAAAAAAATACATGACTCTCAAGTCACTTTTGATTACCTTCTCGATGCCCGGCCGAAGTACTTTGATAACAACATCGCGATTAGCGATGCCGTTCTGACCTTCAATCGACAAGCCTTCTCTCAAGGTCGCACTGTGTACCTGAGCGACCGAAGCCGAGGCCAACGGCTGGCGCTGAACCGATTCAAAGATACTGTCAAAATCATCGCCATATTCTCGACGAATTATTTGCATTGATTGGTCCGCATCAAATGCCGGCACTTGGTCTTGCAATTTAGTGAGCTCTGATGCGATATCTTCAGGCAGTAGGTCAGGCCGAGTGGAAAGCGTTTGGCCGAGTTTCACGAACACCGGCCCAAGTTCTTCCAACGCTTGGCGAATACGCACACCGCGTTGATCATGCTCACCATACGAGTTTTTAGATGTATCTCGTCTAACTCCGCTTCGGCCAATCAGGGCATTAGCCGCAAACCTTGCGGGTCTCGATAGATTGAGTTCATCTAATAGTGATACCAAATCATGCTTTTTGATTACACCGCGAATCTGCCACAAACGTGCAATTGGAGAACGTACCTGTTGCATCTATTTGTTGGCCTTCAAACGCTCAAGCCTAGCGCTCAAACGGTCTACATCGGCGCGAATAGTATCAACCGCATCAAGGTGCGTTTCTACCTCAATTTTATCGGCGACCAGCGCCATGTCATCTTTAATCAGCGTGTTGAGAAAGCCCTTCAATTTATCTCGAGATTCGTCGGCAAATTCTTTCGCTTGACTGGTCGCAAAGCTAACCGCTCTGGCGGGCGACTCGCCGATATTTTCAGCCAGAAGAGCCTCCCAATCTATGTTGAGTTCTGAAATAACTTGAGCGAAGCGCTGGCCAACAATAGGGTCGCCTGCGATCTCTAATTCACCAGGCTCAAGTTCGGCGTTGTCCATACCGTCGCGCGATATCTTAATCATGGCTCCTAATGTAGCGCTTAAAGTGACGTCTACTTTTTCGGGTATAGCATGAGTAAATTCCAAACCTTCTCGATGAGACGTTATCGACAGCGATTGACCAATTGACTTGATATTCAAAGTCATGGTCTTGCCTTCGAGCTTGGTCAAGCGTTGCAAGGTTTTTGGGTCGTGTTCCAGTGTTTTATTACTGGCTAATTCTAATAAATCTAAAAGCATCTTCAGTATTAGTATTTATAGCCGATGTGCAGCGCGACCACGCCACCGGTAAGATTGTGATAACGCACTCGATCAAAGCCAGCATCTAACATCATTTGCTTGAGTTCTTCTTGCGGCGGGTGCTTGCGAATCGACTCCACCAAATATTGATAGCTATCACGATCATTGGAGATCATTTCGCCTAATTTAGGGATGACATTGAACGAATAGGCGTCGTAAACCTTGCGAAACATTTCGTTGGTCGGCTGAGAGAACTCTAACACTATCACTCGCCCACCCGGTTTCAGACAGCGCTGCATTGATGCCAGTGCAACATCTTTGTGGGTTACGTTACGCAAACCAAAACTGATAGAAATACAATCAAAACTATTATCGTCAAACGGCAAGTTTTCAGCATTAACCAGACAATAGCTTACATTGCCAGCAACACCTTGATTGGTTAACCGTTTACGGCCTTCTTCGAGCATGGCTTCGTTGATATCGGTAACAATCACTCGCCCTTCATCGCCTACTTTTTTAGCGAATTTGAGTGACAAATCGCCACTGCCGGCGGCTAAATCAAGTACTTGGTCGCCAGCTTGAACGCCACTTTGCGCAACCGCAAACCATTTCCAAGCCCGGTGAACCCCCATCGACATAGCGTCGTTCATAACATCATAATTACTAGCGACTTCGCGAAACACGCCTTTAACCATGCCCTGCTTATCGTTTTCGTTGACATCTTGAAAGCCGAAATGAGTTTTATTTTGAGTTTCTGACATGATTACACTAAATATTGATCGTTTTCTTGAGGTTTACGGCTCTCGCCAGCGTTTTTTAACTGACTCAGATAATCTTGCCATTTGCAGTAGCGATCGCGACCTAATTCGTACAAATAATCCCATGAATAGAGTCCAGAATTATGCGCATCGCTGTAGATTAAGCGCACAGCATAATGGCCGACTGGCTCGATGGCAACGATGTTGACCTCTTCTTTGTCGAGCTGTAATACTTCTTGCCCTGGCCCATGACCTTTAACCTCGGCCGAGGGAGAGTTAACTCGCAAGTATTCACAAGGAAGCGTAAAGGTCTCGTCTTCGAAAACAATTTCTAATAGCCTAGATTTACTGTGCAGGCGGATATCGGTCGGCGTTTTATTCATAGTTACGTCTAATTTAGCGACTAATGCTATTTTATTAAATCGTGATTTGAACGACACATATGCCCTAACAACAACAGAAGACCAATGTCGAATCGTTACTCACCTGTCAGTATATCCTCTATCTGCTAAGCAAATAAGCACTTGCATAAAAATCATGTTATTTTGTCAATTAGAAAAACACCAATGATATTTTTATGGAACATTACAAAATAGTTCTTCCGGCAGACTTAAACGATTACGGCAGCCTATTTGGGGGCACCTTACTTAAGTGGATAGACGAAATTGCGTATATTCGTGTGAGTTTAGATTTCCCAGGTCAGCATTTTGTCACCATAGGCTTGGATCATGTTGAGTTTCGAAACCCAATCAGAGAGGGGCAAATATTACGTTTTCACTGCAACAAAACTCGTATTGGCAATACCTCGGTTACCTACAACGTTAAAGTTTACGGGGCTCGATACAACACTGAGTCTGAAGCCACTCTATTTGAAAGCAACATTAGTTTTGTTTGCGTAGACAAAACTGGCGGAAAAACCAGTATAAAAAAGCTCGAATAGCGCGTTAGGTATACGCGCTTATTGCCGCAAACCAGATGTCGCCACCTAGGCGCAATCACGATTGGTCGATTTGGTTCCACGGCCGCGTTGCTAAGGTTATTACCGCGTTTAAATTCATGGCCAAGCTATTATGGCGCCGACATAAGACCTTGGAAACCGTGCCAGTAAACCAGCGTTAGCGTAAATATACATCTTTATTTTTTAGACTTCAGAATTTCAACAGAGAATTTCAACAATGCTTAGAATTTTCGCTTTTTTAGTACTCATTATTATCGCTGTCGCCAGCTACGTTTGGTACTCGGCGCAATCACTGCCGAGTTGGTTCAATGCACAGACCTCACAAGAAAGTCAGGCCGCTGAAGCGCTAAGCCAGAAAATCAAACAACAAGGTGTCTCCAACTTCCTCGGCAATAAAGTTAGTCAGGTTTTAAATGGCAAAGTGACGTTCACCGAGGCCGAGTTTAATGCCATTATGTTGGCAAGTTTGAAGTTAGATGAAGATGGTCAAAAATTATTGGCCGTTAGCGATGCGGTTAAGGCATTTATCAATAAAGATCAATTAGAGTTAAGCGCGATTATCAACCTAGATAAGGTTGAGGAGATCGACCCAAAAGCGCGCAAAGCGGTTGAGAAGTTTGATCGTATTTTCCCGTTCTTAAGTGACTCGCGAGTCGCCGTGACGCTCTACGGAACGCCGATAGCTCGAAATGGGCACCTTGCAATAAAAGATGACTTTCATATTAAAGTTGGGGCGATACCCATTTCGAATAGCGCACTGCGCCAATTGGGTGCCGACGTTGAGCGGGCTAATACAAGCGATCTGCCTATTAAGTATTTATCAATTAGCGAAATAGTCGTCAACGACGGTGAAATTGAGTTATCAGTATTACCTCGCTTCTAGCGGCCAGGGTACCTTAAGAGCGATATTTACCTTTCCAATAATTGTAAATTCCGATAGACGACGCGGCAATCCAGAAAACTTCGATAACAAAACTGGCTAAATTAAAGTGCACCAACAGGCTGAGCAATAAAAATACCGCTCCCGCCAAGTTAATCAGATTGAAGCGAAACCCTTTAGGGTCTAACTTATTTAGTTGCATTAAAAAGTAAGAACCAACTACAAAAAAAGTGCCAACCATGCCAATGATATTGGCAAGTAATTCGATGCTCACAATGATTTCTTCCTATGATTTAGGCCGTAGGCCTTATTAAACTGGGACAACTAATAAGTGATGACTGCGACACATCTGATTTATGGTTTTGCGACCACTCGAACCTCAACCTTAACGTTTTGACCTACCCAGTCTGTATCTACCCAATCGCCAGACCCAATATTCCAATTAAATCGGTCTAATGACGCCGAGCCATTGAGTATCTTTGTCGTGGAACTTTCTGTAATGCTAAAACTTAAGGCGACATCGGCCACAACGCCTTTCATTGACAGCGTACCCAAAGCTTCATACTCCGCGCCCTTACTCGAGAATGTATCTACGTAGTAAACCACTTCAGGAAAAGACTCGACATCAAAAAAATCAGCCGATCGAATCGTATCATCACGGTCTTTGTCATTCGAAAAACCTGAGCTAGGATCGACCGCCACACTAAAACGAGACATACCAAATTGAGTCTCATCAAATTGAATCTCAGCCGACCATTTTTGCCATTCACCGTCAAAGGGTGCGCCGGCTTGATCGCCGGTAAACTTAATGTAACTTTGACTATAGTCGATATCCCAAAGCGGTAAGTCACTTTGCCGGCCTTGCTTGCTCGGCGGCAATGCAACCGCGGCCTTGGTCACGTCAACACCCCCCAGCGGGTCACTTGTTGTGACTGGGCTCGTATCAAAAAGGCGGCCAAAAAAGCTAATTACAAACACCGATACTAAGACAAAAAGTGCCCAACTAAACCGGCTAGAGATACGAACAAGTACGTCGTCTTTGTCTATAAAGTGGTGTTTCAACGCAGCCAAAATATGAATCACCGCGATTACGAAAAGAGCTTCAGCCAAATAATAGTGAATAGTGTGCAGGTTTTCGGCCAACGATTCATTCGGTGCTACAAAGTTTGGTAAGGCGATTACATTAAACCAACTAACAGAATAGGACTTGGCTGACGACATTAGCCAACCACTAATTGGCAGTAAAAACAGAAAACCATAAAGCAAGCGATGAGATGCCTTAGAAGCGATTAGTTGCCAGTGAGGTGTGTTTGGCGGCAAGCCTGGAATCGGCACCTTGAATCGATAGAGTAGCCTAATCACAGCCAGCACCAGAATGGTGATGCCAACTGATTTATGATTTGCCAATAGAGCAAGCTGCTCTAAGATTTGATTTTCATGCTTGGCATTCTCAGCCAATTTGGCCAGCACGTATTGGCTGACAATCAATCCGGCGACACTCCAATGAAGAAACTTAGCTATAGTGGAAAATTTCTTCATGCTTATTCATCAGCCTTTTTTAAGCTCTTTTTAGCTCTTGGATGAGCATCGTCGTAAACCTGCGCTAAATGTTGGAAATCTAAGTGCGTATAAATTTGAGTGGTACTAATATTGGCATGCCCAAGCAACTCCTGAACGGCTCTCAATTCACCACTCGATTCAAGCATGTGGCTAGCAAATGAATGGCGCAACATGTGTGGGCTAACCGAGATTTCAATACCTTGTTTGGTCGCCCAGTGTTTCACACGAGCTTGAATGTTGCGCACGCTAATACGATTTCCGTGCTGACTAACAAATACCGCTTGGTAGTCTTTAAGCGGCAGAGCATTGCGTTGCAATAACCAGTTTCGAATGGCCTGGTCGGCTTGCCGGCCGATTGGCAAATCCCTCATTTTATTGCCTTTACCTGTTACCCGCAGCATTTTTTCTGGCAGATTAAGGTCATTCAAGTCCAATGAACACAGCTCAGATAAGCGCAGACCAGACGAGTAAAACAATTCTAAAATCGCTTTGTCTCGATAGCTTAACGGGTCATTAACATCAATTTCGACCAATGAAACGACTTGGTCAACATTAAGCGTTTTAGGTAAACGCTTCTCCGATTTTGGCGCACGAACATCGTCAAACGGGTTGGCCGTGAGCTCGCCTTTCTGAATTAGATATAAGCTCAATCCACGACAAGCCGACAAAATACGTTGAATACTTTTTGCATGCATTCCATTCGCATTTAGACTGGCCGAGAAAAGCCGGGCCGAATGATTATTCAAACCTTTCCACAAAAATAGACCGCGCTGATCACTAAACGCCAGCAATTTTGTTAGATCGCGACGATAAGCTTTAATCGTATGCTCACTTAGGCGCCGCTCCACAGCCAAGACCGTTAAGTAAGCGTCAATATCGTCGCGAGCATTTTGACTCATAAGAAGTTCAATCGTTTAAGTAGTCTTAGACTTCACTTGGCTGCAACCGCGCTAAGCAAAGGCCTGACATCAAACCCAATCGATCTAGATGAGCGGTGCCCAAGTCATTAGTGTATCGATCGGGGTGTTGTGACCCTAAGGCGAGAATGCCTAATGGTTCTTCGCTATTAGGTTTGCGCATGGGAATTAACGCGGCAGAATTAATATTGGCTGAAAAAAATAATTTCATTATATTGCTTGGCCAGCGATTATCACTAACAGCTCGATTATTAACCATACGCCGCACAGCGTCATCATAACCTTCGTTATCACTGGGCCGCCTTGCCGCCGCTTGAGCGGTTTTAAACGAGACTTCATCAATATTAAAGGTAGTGCGTAATTCTGATGGAAACTCCGTGGCAAATTGAGACAAATTAGTGAAACCAATCATCTGGCAAATAATATGAGTAAAACTGTCGCTGATCTGTTCGTTCTCACGCGCAACCTGCACAAACTGCGAATGCTGCGATTTGTGCTCACTCAATCGTTCCTTCATCATCGACACCTGACGCTCCAATAAAGAGGCAGTCCCGCGACTATCGGCAAGAGTTACTAGCTCAAGGAGTTCGGGGTGCTGTTGAAAAACATTGGGATTATTCTCGAGATAACTAACCAATTCTGCTTTGCCAAATATTGTTTCTTGTTTTTCAATAGTCATAATCTCTCATTATAATTTAAGTACACCTTCAAACGAAGTTTCGGCCGGCCCAGTCATCATGACGCTTTGCCCCTCACCATTCCACTCTATCGTTAAATCGCCTGCCGTGAGGTGAGCCGTGACTTTAGAGTCCAGCAAACCGGCGTTAATGCCGGCCACGACGGCCGCACACGTTCCTGAGCCGCAGGCAATTGTTTCGCCGGCACCTCGTTCAAAAACTCTTAAGGAAATATCATTCCGGCTGTTAATTTGCATAAAGCCAACATTCGCTCTTTGCGGAAACATCGGGTGTACCTCTAGGCTGCCCCCTAATGGTTGAACAGGCGCGGCTACAACGTTATCGACAATAATAACGATATGAGGATTGCCCATAGATAACGCTGAAAACTCTATTGTCTGTCCATTATGATCTAAGCGATACAAGGGCTCACGCTTGGCCGCCAACAAGGGAATGTCGGCCGGTTCAAATCGTGGCGCACCCATATCAACCGTCACAAGGTTGGTGGCCTTGTCTTCACTGAGGACCATCTGGCCGGTCAAGGTTTCAACCGTAATCGGGTTTTTGTCCGACAAGCCTTTTTCATGTACATAGCGAACAAAGCAGCGTGCACCGTTTCCGCATTGTCCGACTTCGCTGCCATCAGCGTTTAAAATCCGATATTTAAAATCAATTCCTTCGCGGCAGGACTGCTCGACGATCAAAATTTGATCGCAACCAACGCCAAAATGACGATCGGCAATATGCGCGGCTTGTGCTTCAGACAAGTGAATAACCTTGTCTGTAAAGTCCAGCACAACAAAGTCGTTGCCCAAGCCATGCATTTTTGTAAATTTTAATTCCATAGGCGTATTTAAGCATAGTTTGAGGGTAATTTGGGTAAGCGTTTAGGTATAATCGGATCTATGGAATTTGATTGGAACAATATAGATACCGTGCTTCTAGACATGGATGGCACCTTGCTCGACTTACATTTCGACAGTCACTTTTGGCTCGAATATATGCCCAGAGTTTGGGCTACTAGAAACGGCTACCCACTCGAAGATGCACGTATTAAGTTAATGAGCATGCTAGACCAACACGCTGGCACGCTGAACTGGTATTGTGTTGACTATTGGAGCGAGGCCTTAGGGCTAGATATTATGCAACTTAAGGAGCAGGTCGCTGAAAAGATTGCTTATCGGCCTACGGCTAAAACTTTTTTACAACGTTGTAAACATGAGTGTAATGATATTCGAATGGTCACCAACGCGCACCGAAAAGTACTTGAGCTAAAGATACTAAAAACCAACATCGATCAGTATTTCGACCAATTACTCTGCTCTCACGAATTAGGCTATCCAAAAGAAAACTCTGAATTTTGGCATCAACTAAACGACAACAAGGCTTATGACCCACAAAGGACCTTGTTCATAGACGATAGTGAAGCCGTGCTCGAGTCGGCGGCGCGCCATGGAATAAAGCATATCTATAGTATTGCCAGTCCAGATTCATCCATGAAAAGAAGAGCCCCAAGCCGGTTTGAAATGCTCGATCGCTTAGCATAAATAGCTCGTTCTCGAGCACCACATCTTAAGGCGAACTTAGCCTATGGTAACGAATACAGAACTCACTACCCGAGCCCGGGTCAATTTTTTCGGTATGAACAACTTTAAAACCGAGCTTATCTAGCAGTTTCAAAGACGAGACATTCTCGCCTTGAACGACCGCGCGGACCGCATTGATGCCCGGTTGCGACATCAAACCATCGATCAAAGCCAACATCGCCTCTATCATATAGCCTCTATTCCAATCAGCTTGATTCAACACATAGCCAAATTCACAGCTTTGGTCACCCTTATCAAAGTCGAAGGCAATGCAGGTGCCAATTATTTTCCAGTCACGTTTTCGTACCACCACGAATTGTTCGGCATCATTATCAATACGACGTTTCTGTACGCGCTCATACCACTTAACGGCATCATCTGGGCTAAGCCATGTTTCATATGGAATGTAGCGATTAACCTCTTCATCAGCATGAATTGAAAAAACAGCCTCTAGATCAGCCTTAGTGGCAAGACGGATTACAAGGCGTTGTGTTTCTAAACGCTGTATTCCCAAACAAGGGCTATCCAGCGTCACGCTCGAACTGCCCATCTTTGATAAATGCTTTGACTTGACGAATAACTCTTCGGTCGCGCATCATAAATGTGTGGTCTACCGGCAGAACCAAATGATCATTCATGCCATCAACTTTTGAGCTTTCCACCGTAACTTTGCCATCGGAATCATTGGGCATAATTTGCGAATAGATAAAGTTGAAATTCTTAGTTCCAGCAATTACTCCCAATGGGAAATCAACCTCACCTAAGGTGTTTGGAATACTGCTGCCCGCCGTGCTCAGTTGGCGGCCGGCAGGGCCATTCGCTGAACTAAAAAGCCTATCAAGAAATGGGCTTTTTTGAAAAAAATCGACTAACTCACTGCCCCGATTAGGTGGGCCAAGCATCACAACATTACCGAGTTTAGGAACATGGTGGTCACGCAAATATTGGCGTACCAAAATACCGCCCAAAGAATGTGTTACAAAGTGAACTTTAGAATAGTCATCTAAGCATTTCGACAGAGCACCGCCAACCGCAATTTTTGCCAACTCTTCGATTGTATGCTTGCGCGATGGGTAAGTATCATTAACTACCCCGTAGGTATTCATTAACTCACTAGCGAGCTTATTCATGGAATACCTAGTTCGGCCTAAGCCATGCAACAAAATTACGCATTCATTCTTGACGGACATGATAATCAACCAACTAAGTTTGAGTTAAATTTGCATAGGCCAGCACTAGCCATTTACTACCAACATCACTAAAATTAATTTGAATTCGAGCGTATTCACCATGCCCTTCAAGGTTGACCACCGTGCCGTCGCCAAACTTGGGGTGCCGCACATTCATTCCGACCGAGACGCCACTCTCATGGGCACTTTGATCATCGACCCAGGCCGAGTGCTTGCGCACTGGGGCAACATAAGGGTTGCTTGGTTTCACTCGAACAGCTTGTACCATCTCATCAGGTATTTCACCTAAAAAGCGAGACGGGCTAGTGTACTTTTCTGAGCCATACAGTCGACGAGATTCAGCATACGTAAGCCACAACTGTTTCATTGCTCGAGTCATTCCGACATAACAAAGGCGCCGTTCTTCTTCTAATCGTCCAGCGCCTTCCTCGAGCGAACGCTGATGTGGAAATAAGCCTTCTTCCAATCCAGTCAAGAATACCAAGGGGAATTCGAGGCCTTTGGCGGTATGCAAACTCATCAGTTGAACACAGTCTTCCCATTCTTCGGCTTGACCATCACCCGCTTCCAGAGCCGCATGAGCTAAAAACGATGATAACGGTGCAAGGTCATCTTCAGTTTCATCAATTTCGTAGCCACGAGCAGCCGTCACAAGCTCCTGTAGATTTTCGACTCGTGCTTGACCTTTCTCGCCTTTTTCTTTTTTGAAATGCTCAATGAGTTGACTCAAGTCCAACATGATTTCAATTTGTTGAAATAAGTCTTGATCTGCAATTTGAGACCGCGTTTCTTGAATCAAATTAATGAAACCGGCGAGAGCTGTCTGTGCGCGACTGGTTAACTGCGTACTCGCAATCAGTTTATTTGATGCGTCCCACATTGATAGCTGATTTTGGCGAGCATACTCACGAACGGTATCAAGCGTTTTATTGCCAATGCCGCGAGTTGGTGTGTTAACCACGCGCTCAAACGAGGGGTCGTTATCGGTGCTATCGCAAAGTCTCAAATAAGCCAACGCGTCTTTAATTTCTGCACGTTCAAAGAAACGTAAACCACCATATACTTTGTACGGCATGCCAACGTTCAGCAGGCGTTCTTCAAAGGTTCGAGACTGTGCGTTTGAGCGATATAAAATCGCCGCTTCACTTCTTAAGCCGCCATCATCCACCCATTTTTGAATTTGGCCAATAATGAATTTTGCCTCATCTTGCTCGTTGTATGCCGTATAAAGCTTAACCGGTTCGCCCGCCTCACCGGCGGTCCATAAGTTCTTGCCGAGGCGCGTTTCATTATTTTCAATGACCGCGTTAGCGGCGTTCAATATGTTAGTAGTAGAACGGTAATTCTGCTCAAGGCGAACTACTTTTGTATTTGGAAAGTCTTTTTCGAACTGCAATATATTTTCGACTTTCGCTCCACGCCATCCATAAATACTTTGATCGTCGTCACCTACAGCAAATAAACAGTGCGACTTCTGTACAAGCAAACGTAACCAGCCGTACTGGATCGAATTGGTGTCCTGGAATTCGTCTACTAATACATGTTGAAATCGGTCTTGGTAACGAGCACGAAGTACCTCATTATTTTTTAATAGCTCAAACGCACGCAGTAATAGTTCTGAGAAATCAATCAAACCAAAGCGTTGACACAGGTCTTCATAATGATTGTAAACCGCCAACATAGTCTGTTGCTGCGGATCATTGCTGGGAGGCACATTTGCTGGCCGACGGCCTTCTTCTTTATGGCCGTTGATATACCATTGTAGTTGTTTGGGCGGCCAGTAGGCTTCATCTAAAGCCAACTCTTTCAAACTACGCTTGACCATCCGCAACTGATCATCACTATCAAGAATCTGAAACGCTTGCGGCAAGTTTGCTTCTTGATAGTGCAAGCGTAAAAGTCGGTGAGCAAGACCATGAAACGTGCCAATCCACATACCTGACATTGGCAGGCCAAGAATGTCTTCAATACGAATGCGCATCTCGCGGCTGGCTTTATTAGTGAACGTCACGGCCATAATGGATAACGGCGAAACCTGGTGCGCTTCAACAAGGTAGGCTATACGCGACGTGAGAACACGCGTTTTGCCACTGCCGGCGCCAGCGAGAATTAAAAGAGGTGACGGCGACGCGGCCACAGCTTCGCGCTGAGCATCGTTTAGGTCGTTAAATATATGAGAAATATCCATGAATTACCTTAGCACATCGCTATGACAGCTCTAAGCTCTATTCAACCGTCACTGATTTCGCTAAATTGCGAGGCTTGTCAATATCAGTACCTTTAAGTAACGCCACATGATAAGACAATAGCTGCAGAGGTATTGTATAAACAACCGGCGCAATATAATTATTAACCGGTGCGACCTTTAGCACCATCGTATCGTCATCGGACTCTAGACCTGAGTTCGCATCAGCAAAAACAAATAGTTTTCCACCGCGTGCACGAACTTCTTCAAGGTTCGACTTTAGCTTCTCGAGCAATTCGTCATTAGGAGCAACAGCGACAACAGGCATATGCTCATCAATCAATGCGAGTGGGCCATGCTTTAGCTCTCCCGCGGCATAGGCTTCAGCATGAATATATGAAATTTCTTTAAGTTTGAGTGCTCCTTCTACCGCTATCGGGTAGTGAGCCCCGCGGCCCAAGAAAAGCGTATGATGCTTGTCTGCGAAACTCTTGGACATTGCAATAATATCGTCTTCCAAGGCTAAGGCATTTTCAATTTGTTGAGGCAGGCTGCGCAACTCTTTTACAATTTCCGCCTCCATTGAATCGATGCTGCGCCCATCACCAAACCTGCGGCGACGCAAGCAAATCGCCAGCATCAACAAAGTCACTAACTGAGTGGTGAAGGCCTTGGTAGAGGCCACCCCGATTTCACGACCGGCATGGGTGAAAATAGTTAAGTCACTCGCTCTTACCAATGAACTTTCGGGAACGTTACAAATACATAAAGTGTTGGTATAGCCCAAGGTTTTAGCCATTTCTAACGCGGCCATAGTGTCTAGCGTTTCGCCCGACTGAGAAATCGTCACGAATAAAGTACCTTGGTTAACAACATGCTTTCGATAACGGTACTCACTTGCAATCTCGACATCACACTTAATGCCAAATTCTTCAAACCAATAACGTGCAACACAGGCCGCGTTGTAACTGGTGCCGCAGGCAATAATTTTAATCTCTTTGGTTTTATCAAAGATTTCCCGCGCGTTTTCTCCAAAAGGTAGCTCTAAAACACTATCAGCACCAAGGCGGCCCTCTAAGGTTTCGGTTATTGCACGCGTTTGCTCATGAATTTCTTTTTTCATGTAGTGAGCATAGCCGCCTAGATCAGTTTCTTCGTCGCTCAAAGTACTAATCAAAATTGGACGTTCAACTAGTTCGCCGGCGGCATTAAAAACCTCTATCGAGGTACTGGTTATTTTGGCAATATCACCGTCTTCCATTACCATATATTTCTGCGAAACCGGTATCAATGCAGACATATCCGAAGCAATAAAATTTTCACCATCGCCCAAACCAATAAGCAAAGGAGAACCGCTACGAGCCGCCACCAACAAATCGGGCTCATGTTTCGACACCACGCCTAGGCCATAAGCACCCTCGAGCTCTCCTACTGTAGATTGAACAGCATCAAACAAACCTTGACCTCGCTGCATATGCATATCTATTTGGTGCACAATTACTTCGGTGTCTGTTTCAGAACTAAACGGAAACCCTTGTTCTTTTTGTAGAGCACGCAGCTCGTTATGATTTTCAATGATACCGTTATGTACCACCGCCACCTGAGATGAGCTGGTATGAGGGTGTGCATTATTCTCCGCTGGTCGACCATGAGTGGCCCACCTTGTGTGCGCGACACCGGTGGCTCCTGCAACACCATCACAAATACTTTCTAAGTTAGCCACCCGACCGACACTTCGGCGTAAATCGAGCTCATTTTTTGCATCAACTACCGCCAGCCCAGCGGAGTCATAACCTCTATATTCGAGCCGTTTTAGTCCATCTATTAAGGTAGGGGTTACATCACGGTTAGCTACCGCACCGACAATTCCACACATGGTATTTCCTGATACTGAAATTTCTGACTAGCGTGCCTTGGTCGGTCGCTTCCAGCCATCAATTTGCCTTTGTTTGCCACGGCTAATCGCAAGCTTATTCGCCTCGACCTTTGCAGTGATGGTTGAACCTGCACCGATAGTCGCGCCGTCTTCAATCTCAACGGGCGCCACTAATTGACTGTCAGAACCAACGAACACATCTTTGCCAATGGTAGTTTTATGTTTATTTGCGCCATCGTAATTACAGGTAATTACGCCAGCACCTATATTTGTATTGCTGCCGACGCTAGCGTCGCCAACATAGCTCAAATGGTTTACTTTTGCACCCGCGTCGAGCTGTGCATTTTTGGTTTCTACAAAATTGCCAATTTTCACATTCTTGCCCAGCGTCGTACCCGGCCTCAAACGTGCAAATGGGCCTACATTAGCGCCCACCCCAAGGTCAGAGTTCTCAATGACGGTATTAGGGTGCACCGTTACATTGTCAGCGATAACGCTATCACTAATGACGCAGTTCGGCGCGATAGTAACATTACTACCAATCCGAGTTGGCCCATTAATCACCACGTTAACATCAATAATGGTGTCTTGCCCTATTTCAACATCACCACGGATATCCAAGCGCGAGGGATCAATAATTGTAACACCCGCATTCATCAGTCGCTCGGCCTGCCCACGTTGATACAACCTTTCGACCTCAGCCAGCTGTACTCGACTATTGATACCATTAACTTCTGAATTATGATCAGGATGCATGGCGGCAATTGGGTTGCCGGCCTCATAGGCTAACCCTACAACGTCTGTTAGGTAAAATTCATTCTGCGCATTATTATCACCAACCAAATCCAACCAACGCTCTAATTGGTCTCGATGCGCACAGATAATGCCCGAGTTAATCTCGGTTATTGTTCGCTGCTCAGCGTTGGCATCTTTTTGCTCAACAATACCGCTCACCGCATTGCTATCATCACGGGTGATGCGCCCTAAGCCAAAGGGATCTTCAACAATCGCTGTTAATAGCGCCAAAGGGCATGATTCCATTAAATCAACCATGGCGCTTAGCGTACTCGTTTTAATCAATGGCACGTCAGCCGTCAAGATAAGTACATTTGCGTTACTTTCAATATCAGGCAATGCCTGCGAAACCGCATGACCCGTACCTAACTGCTGTGCTTGCTCGACCCAACTAAGGCGTTCAACCGATAAATGGTCAGCAAAGGCATCAACCACTAAGTCTTTTCCGTGGCCGACAACAACGTGTATTTTGGCGGGGTTAAGCTTCAGCGAACTATCAATAACGTGGTTCAATAGGCTTTTACCCGCCACTTGATGCAGTACCTTGGGTAAGTCCGAACGCATGCGACTACCTTTGCCAGCGGCAAGAATAACAATGTGCAGTGGTTTTTGGCTCATATGAAAAGCAGACTTGGGAATATTAAAGTAATAAAGTCTAATTCTAGCAAACCACGCTCTTAGTAACGAGATAAAAAAGCCTCTTATAGGGTTGCGCACGTTATAATCTAATAATGTCCTGTACTAAAAAAATAGCCTACACCGTTGGAGAACCTGCGGGAATTGGCCCTGAACTCATTCTACAACTCGCCAATACAGATGCGCTCAATGATGTCGTCGTAATTGGCGACGCTCGCTTGCTCGATCATCGAGCTAAAAAGCTAGGGCTTGAGATTCCTAAACAGCTTGATCTTGTAGATATACCTATCCAAAAGATAGACTGCTGCGGCCATGCGCATACAGAAAATGTAGAGGGTGTTATAGACATGCTCAATACCGCTGTCGATGGCTGTATGAATGACCAATTTTCGGCAATGGTCACCGGCCCACTGCATAAAGGAGTCATTAATGATACCGGGCGGCTATTCTCTGGTCACACCGAATATTTGGCCGCGAGAACCGGGGCGGCTAAACCGGTAATGATGCTTGCTACATCGAGTTTGCGTGTGGCACTCGTAACAACTCACCTTCCACTGAAAGATGTTAGTGCGGCGATCACACAAGAATTGGTGATCGAAATATGTCAAATAATTCATCATGACATGAGAAAGAAATATGGAATTAGCCAACCAAGATTACTTGTTTGCGGTTTAAACCCCCACGCTGGCGAAGGCGGTCACTTAGGCATGGAAGAGATCGACGTCATCATCCCCGCACTAGAAATACTCAAAAGCCAAGACATTGATGTCGTCGGCCCCTTACCCGCCGACACTTTATTTACTCCTAAGTACCTAGAAAATGCCGATGTAGCGATTGCGATGTACCACGACCAAGGCCTGCCAGTACTGAAATCTCAAGGCTTCGGCAGTGCCGCAAACATTACCCTAGGGCTCCCAATTATTAGAACCTCGGTAGACCATGGCACCGCGTTTGACTTAGCTGGCACCGGTCAAGCGGATACCGGCAGTTTATTAACTGCGCTGACAGTGGCGCGCGAAATGGCCGCATTGCCTTTTAAGAGAAAAATATGAGTAAATTTGCCGCGCCACGTAAGTCATTAGGGCAAAATTTTTTACAAGACCCAAATATTATTAATAAAATAGTCGAAGGTCTTGGTATCACAAAGACTGACACAGTGGTCGAAATCGGCCCAGGTCGTGGCGCACTGACTGAACTAATTATTCCGCAAGCTGGCCATACGCATTTGATTGAATTCGATCGAGATCTAGTGCAGCACTGGCAATCTAGAGCTGAGTCGAATGACAGCTTAACCGTGCACGGGGTCGATGTGATGAAGTTTGATCTTGACGAAATAATTGGCACCACGTCAAAGAGACTTAAAGTTATCGGAAACCTGCCGTACAACATCTCAAGCCCAGTGTTGTTTCACTTAATGCATTACGCCGACGCGATTGAGCACCAAGTGGTCATGCTGCAAAAAGAAGTGGTAGAGCGCATGGCTTCGGGCTCTGGGAGCAAACAATACGGGCGATTATCGGTAATGCTACAACAACGCTATCAAATAGAAAATCTTTTCAAGGTTCCACCGACCGCCTTCTTTCCGCCACCAAAGGTTGACTCTGCAATTGCTCGATTAACTCCTTTGAGAGACATTCCGCACCCCGTTACTAGCCAAACTAATTTCGAAAAAGTGGTGAAGCAGGCCTTCAGCATGCGCCGTAAAACCTTACGCAATACCTTAAAGGGCTTATTAAGCTCGGAACAAATCGAATCACTCAATATAGACCCGAGCGCACGCGCTGAAACTCTTGAGGTTTCAGACTTCGCCGCACTAAGTAACACGTATACAATGAACGAAGAAAGTACTTAAAATTCAAGTAATTTTGTGTAAAGTTATCTTGAATTGGTTTAGAGCTTGGTTTATATTCGCCGGCCCTGAGTAATGAATTCGCGCCAAATCACGAATTCGATCTCTAATAATAGGAGAACATCATGAAAGCAGACATACATCCAGCGTACGGCAAAATTAACGTAACCTGTGCATGCGGAAATAAATTTGAGACAGCATCAACGCTAGGCAATGACCTACATGTTGAAATTTGCTCTGATTGCCATCCGTTTTATACTGGCAAACAGAAGGTAATGGACACAGCAGGCCGTGTTGGCCGCTTCAAAAGTCGTTACGGCAAAAAATAAATTTCTCGCAGTTAGAGTTATTTTTCTCACAGATGAGACGAAAAAGGCGCTTAATAGCGCCTTTTTTAGTGCTCGTTAGCAACACTAAGACGTAAATTGATTCATAAATACAGAGAACCCGCTTGCCGACACGGCAAATATCTTGCTCAAAAAGCTGACCCCAGCCGCTAAGACTCATCAACGCTTCCTCAAAGAAGGAAAGTTCATCGTAGTGATTTTTTAAATTACCCCAGAAATCAACATTCAGTGTTGAATAGTACCGCTTAAGCCCCATCAGTCTATTAATCAGTTATAAATATTTCCGTTATTAACAGAATTTAAATTTATTAGCACTCTTCATGTGCGAGTGCTAATATGCTTTTATAGACATGTTGCTAATGATTAGCAACCGCTGAACATCGCTCAAACGAGTGCCTAAATTAGGGCTCAATGAGAGCACAGGAGAAATCACTATGGCTACTGCTAACCCAGTATCTCTATATCAAGACACTAATTTAGCGGGCTTTTTGAAAGTCGCTAATAATGCACCAGTGCTCAGTGCTGAGCATGAAGCTCGCCTTGCTCGAAAATTTCGTGATAACGAAGATGTTGATGCCGCACGCGAACTAGTTGTATCTCAACTACGCCATGTTATTCACGTTGCCAAAGGCTTTACCGGTTATGGTTTACCAGTCTCAGACCTTATCCAAGAAGGCAATATCGGCCTAATGAAAGCGGTCAAGAACTTCGACCCCGAACGCGGCATCCGCTTAGTTTCATATGCCGTTCATTGGATCAAAGCCGAGATTTATGAATACGTTCTCAAAAACTGGAAAATCGTCAAAGTTGCGACCACTAAAGCTCAACGTAAGTTGTTCTTTAACCTGCGTAAAAGTCGCAAGTCACTCAGCGCAATGACGGAGCAAGAAACCCAAGACCTCGCTAGCAATTTAGATGTGCCGGTTAAAACGGTACGCGAAATGGAATTGCGCATGACCAGCTCTGATGTCGCGTTTGACGGTATCGACAGTGATGACGATGACTTTGTCACTAGCCCATCAGGTTACTTGCCCGACATGCGCTTCAACCCTGAAGAGTTAGCCATGAAAACCGAGACCAGCGACAATAATCGCAACGCTCTGTATGACGCGATTGCTGATTTAGACGACCGCAGCAAAGACATTTTGCAGCGCCGTTGGTTATCAGATAAAAAAGCCACTCTTCATGAACTGGCTGCAGAATACAATATCTCTGCAGAACGCATACGCCAAATTGAAAAACGCGCGATGCAAAAAATGAAAGGCCAGTTAGCCGCTTAATAGCGATCGTACTCTAAGGCTATTAGGCCAAACCTAGCTTCGCCAGCAAAAAAATAGGCTCTTTCTTCGGAAAGAGCCTTTTTATTGCCTGATTTAAGGCCGCGTTAAACTATTGCCTTTTTAGACTCGAGCTTGTTTGTTAAGCTTGAGGCTAGAAATAGCCAAAATCATTAAATAGGAATAATTGAATATGAGTAATTACGATTTGGTCGTCATTGGTGGTGGCTCAGGTGGTGTTCGAGCAGCGCGTATTGCCGCTGGCCATGGCGCTAAAGTAGCCATCTGCGAAGAATTTCGTTACGGCGGCACTTGCGTTATTCGCGGCTGTGTTCCAAAAAAAATGATGGTCTACGCGGCTCATTACCATGAAGACTTTGAAGACAGTCGCCACTACGGTTGGAATACAACCGTCGAAGGCTTTGATTGGCCTCGACTGATAGAAAACAAAGACACTGAAATCGATCGACTCAATGGTATTTATGAAAATTTACTCAGCAATGCGGGAGTCGAAGTTTTATACGGTACAGCGAGCCTGGTCGATGCCAATACGGTAAAGTTGGGTGACCAGAACCTAACGGCCGATAAAATTCTGATCGCCACTGGCGGAACACCGTTTTTACCCAATATTACAGGTGTTGAGCATGCCATTAGCTCCAATGAAGTCTTCCACCTAGAAGAACAACCCAAATCAGCCATTGTAGTAGGCGGTGGTTATATAGCGGTGGAATTCGCAGGAATATTCCAGGGCATAGGCACCAACACGACATTGATTTATCGAGGCCCACAAATCTTGCGCGGCTTTGACAATGATATTCGAAATCACTTATCTGGTGAAATCGTAAAGAAAGGTATCGATTTACGATTAGAAACCAATATCGAGAGCATCGCATTGGACGCCAGTGGCCGCAAGCTTGTGACATTAACCGATGGCACCACCCAAACGGTTGATTGTGTTCTATACGCCACCGGTCGTAAGCCAAACGTGGAAGCCTTGAACCTCAAAAACGCGGGCGTTGAACTTGGGCCTAAAGGTGAAATTCCAGTTGATAAATATTCACGCACCAATATCGATAGCGTTTTCGCTGTGGGTGATGTAACTGATCGAATTGCATTAACACCGGTTGCGACAATGGAAGGCCATGCCTTCGCCGACACATTTTTTGGCAATAACGAGCGCTTTGCTGATCATACAAATGTGCCATCTGCCGTATTCTCACAACCGCCAATCGGCTCGATTGGTTTGGGCGAGGAGCAAGCACGCGAAGAATATGCCAATGTCGATACTTACTCATCTGAGTTTCGCATATTGAAGCACACGATCACGGATAACACCGAACGTACTCTAATGAAGTTAGTGGTCGATGCCGATACTGACGTTGTTATTGGCGCTCACATGGTTGGACCAGACGCCGCCGAGATCATGCAGGGTATTGCTATCGCAGTTAAAGCCGGCGCTAAGAAAGCCGACTTTGATGCAACCGTTGGCATTCATCCGAGCACCGCCGAAGAGTTCTGCACCATGAGAACCAAAGACGCTAAGTAAATAGCAGCAATCGATTAATGGCACGTTATAAAGAAGGGGAAATCCCCAAAGAACAACTCGCGGTGCACGCCAGTGACGACATGTTGTTGCTCACCGCGGTGTTGGGCGTTCTAATCGGCTTAGTGTTAACTTACTTAGGCCGCAAGGGTTCTCAAATGTGGATGTGGGTCTGGGGTATAGGCTTGGTTTTTTGTAGCGCCTATTTAGGCTTATCAATGAGCATTGGCTTGAAACTCTTTGAGCATTTCTAACACTAAAAAGCCTGACCTAGAGACACTCGTCAACGACGTCAGGCAATGCACGCTGTGTAGCGATAAACTTGAATACGGCGTACGGCCGATTATACAGTTAAGCCGTTCATCAAAAATTCTCATAGCCGGACAGGCTCCTGGCTCTAAAGTACACGCCTCAGGGATCCCATTTGACGATGCTAGCGGCGACCGTTTGCGTGAATGGATGGGCATCGACGAGAACACATTCTATGATTCTGAAAAGGTGGCTATTTTGCCTATGGGCTTTTGCTATCCTGGCAAAGGAAAATCAGGCGATTTACCTCCAAGAGAGATATGTGCTGAGACTTGGCGAGCATCTTTATTAGATGCCATGCCACAGATCAAACTCACCTTAGTAATCGGTCAATATGCCTTAGCATGGCACTTCCCTGAATCAAAACAAGCACTTACCCAAGCCGTGAAGACTTGGGCTGAGTACCCAAAAAACATATTGCCACTACCTCACCCCAGCCCCCGCAACAACATCTGGCTTAAGAGGAATAACTGGTTTGAAACTAGCGTGCTTCCGGCACTCAAACAGCGTGTAGCCTCAGGGCTTAGCTAAAGGTAGATTCGAGCATTGCTTAGATATCACTGCGTAATACCATGCGCTAGAAACATAAATGCATACTCTTCGGCATAGTCTTTTAAGCGACCGTAACGACCGCTGTTTGAGAAATGCCCTGCCCCCATATTAATGCGCATTACTAACAAATTATCATCCGTTTTTAGTGCTCGCATTCGCGCTGTCCATTTCGCTGGCTCCCAATAAGTTACCCTAGGATCATTAAGCCCACCACTGACAAACATCGGAGGGTAATCGCGTTTTTCAATGTTGTCATAAGGCGAGTAAGCAGCGATCAAATCATAATCATCAACGCTTTCAATTGGGTTACCCCATTCTTTCCATTCTGGAGGAGTTAAGGGCAAAGTGGCATCTAACATGGTGTTCAACACATCAACGAATGGCACGCCTAAATTAACCGAGCGCCACAATTCGGGCGCTTGAATTACCGCCGCACCCATTAACTCGCCGCCAGCGCTACGGCCCGATATGGAAATATTGCCAGCGGCAACATACTTCTCTTGAACCAAGTAACGGGCTACGTCGACAAAATCATTAAATGTATTTGTGCGCTTGTGCAGTTTGCCATCGAGATACCAATTGTAGCCCATCATTGAGCCACCTCTAACGTGGGCGATGGCGTAAATAAACCCTCGATCGAGTGCGCTCAGTAGCCCACTTGAAAAGCCTGGTTCGATAGTTGCCGCATAAGCACCATAACCATAGAGCCACAGAGGCTGACTAGCATCTCGCTTCATGCCTTTTTTGTATACTAATGATACTGGCACTTGAACACCATCACGCGCGGTCGCCATAACTCGCTCGGTTTGATACTGAGATTTATCGTAACCAGACGGAATTTCTTTAACTTTGCGAGTAATCAGCTCTTTGCCAACCAGATCATAGTCATAAATGGTTTGCGGTGTAATCATCGACTCATAACGCAAACGAACAAAGTGTTGCTTAAACTCGACATTGACATCAAGGTCTGCGGTAAATAAAGCCTCTGGAAAATGTACTTCATGGCTCTCGCCGCCATAAGTACGAATGTGAATTTTCTCGAAACCTTGATCTCGAGACTTAATCACGATGAAGTCTTCAAATGTTTGCATGTTAAGCAAGTAAGAATCATCAGACCCGCCGATCAAAGTCTGCCAGTTTTCTTTTCTGGGGTCTTTGTCGCTCACGGTAACAAGTCGAAAATTCTTATGCGTGTCGTTTGCCATTATATAAAACTGGCCGTGCGCATGATCAACGCTCTGGGAAAAGCCCTCTTCGCGGCTCACTAATTTAACCGGCGTGCCGACCAAATCACTGGGCAATGCATAGCTTTCTTGCCGCTCACCTTGAGATGAAACAATTACAACAAAGTCATCACTACTAGTCTTGCCAAAGCCAATGAAAAAACCGTCATCCACTTCATGATAGACAGTTCTGTCGACACTTTGTTCAGTGCCAAGCGTGTGTACATTAATATTTTTAGAGTGCCATCGATCTTGTTCCAATAGTGCATACATTAATGCTTTGCCATCGGAGCTGAACTCTATTTCACCCTGCACATCATTCAATACGTCGTCTAAATATTTACCCGTTTGCAGGTCCTTAATTTTTACTTGATACCGCTCGTCACCGGTCAGATCAAATGAGTAGGCTAAATAGCGATTATCTCGACTGATTACCCAATCACCAATAACAAAGTAGTCACGCCCATCAGCCAAAGCGGTTTCATCCAAAAAAACCGACTCTTCACCCGTGGTTAAGTTTCTACGGCTCCGTGTTCGGTACTCCTGACCTGGCCGGAAAAACCAACGATATTCATAACCATTTGAGATGTAAGGGACCGATGCTTCGTGCTCATCGGTACGCCCTTTAAACTCGTCAAAAACAGTCTCTACCAACTTGCTATTAGGCTTTAAAAACCTCTGATAGTAGGCGTTCTCTTGCTCTAAATAGCCAATAATACTGGGCTTATCGACGACCGGGTAATCTTCATCTTTAAGCCAGTGGTAATCATCGCTCAATGAGCGACCATGATGCTCAGCCTTAAAGTCGATCTTACTCGCTACTGGAGCCATTGTATCTAGTTGTTTTAGTCTCGAAAATTCAGTCTCAGGCATAGTGAATATTTTAGTTTTAAGCACTCAGGGCGCGTAATGAGTAAGAGCGGTGCCAACATGTTAAGTTGATCGAACCGCGGTTAATAGCAAAAAGACAAATCTCAGGCCTAGTAAGTAAACGTCTCAATGCAAGAGAGGCAGTCAAAAGAAAATGAAGAATACTTATCTAACTTATGGTCGCTGACAGGTTTTACAAAAGAAAGTATTGCGTTGACCAATAACCTTCGACTGAATCTCCGTGCCGCAGCGATTGCATGGCTCACCAGACCGCCCATAAACCTGCAGCTCTTGGGCGAAGTACCCAGGTTTGCCATCTGTTTGAGTAAAATCATTTAAGGTCGTGCCGCCGGCTTTTATAGCTTTGGATAAGACCTTAATAATCTCGTCGGCGAGTTTTTCATACCTTGCTCGAGATATTCGTTTAGCCGCGATAGTAGGCCTGATGCCAGCTTGGAATAAAGACTCACTGGCATAGATATTGCCGACACCTACCACCACTTTATTATCCATAATAAAGTTCTTAACAGCTTGCGATTTACCCCGTGAAGACGCGAACAAACGCTCTGCGCTAAACGCGTCACTTAAGGGCTCTGGCCCAAGATTAACTAATAGTCGATGCTGATTAACCGGCTCAGTAATCAATAGACAACAACCAAAGCGGCGCGGGTCATTCAGCCGTACTATTTTTTTGCCACCAAACTCGAGGTCTAAATGATCATGCTTACCATGAGCCTCACTAACATCAAGAACGCGCAAACTGCCAGACATACCAAGATGCAATAAGATGCAGCCTTTGGCCGTGTGAATCAAGATGTATTTAGCACGACGCTCAAGCCTAATGACCGTTTGACCAACCAAGGCACTCAGCTCTTTAGTCGGTATTGGCCAACGTAGAGAGGCATTTCTCACAACCACGTCGGTCAAGGTTTGGCCGATCACATGGGCCTCAATACCACGCAATGTGGTTTCAACTTCGGGCAATTCTGGCATTGAGTTGCTTAGTCGACGTTTATAGATCTAAAGTGATTGCGCGATATTCAACTTAGGTTTTCGCTGGCTCGACTAATTCACCTTCAAATACGTCACTAGCGGCAATCAATGTGCCCTCGTTCGAGTTTGCCAGATTCATCATTCCACTGCGGTATAACTGCAACGCTTTTGCGCTGTCATTAGTCGCTTCAAAGGCCTCACCTAGTAAGGAATAGGCCTTGGGCAGTTGATCAAGTTCTATCGCCTTTTGTAAATACTCTTTAGCTTTATCCAAATCTTTCTCTTGAAGAGAAAGTTGACCCGCCGCTAAATTTAACTCTGCGCTCTCAGGTCTAGCCATCAACCAACCTTCGACGGTTCGGCGCAACTTAGCCGGCTTATCATTAACCAAGGAACCATATAAATGAACCAACTGATCGCTCCAATCGTTTTTAAGCGTTGTACGTATCAATTTCTCTGCCGCGACCGCTTCGCCATTGTTAACTAAGTAAGAAGCATAAACTAAAATATTATCTGTACGCTTACGTTGGTCACGAGGCATCGATTTCCAAGCCTTCGCTTTCTCTGTCGCATCGTTCAATGCCGACGAATAGGCTTGGTTGGCTATTTGCTCTAAAGTGTCGTTTGGCAGAGCGGCTTGTTTACGTGCCGCCGCCAGTAGGCCATTGGCTTTAGCCCATTGGCCCGTATGCTCATAAGTCTGCATCAACATAGCGGTATATTGGGCATTCTTTTGCCCAATATCTGAAATATCTTCTAGTGTCGCTTCGGCTTGCTCATATTGACCGGCTGACTGATGTAACCGAGCCTTGATAAGGCCTATTGCCAAGCGCTCTTTTGGTGCCGCTTTAAACGCTAAATTCAGGTAATCATCACGCTGTGACATACGACCTTGCTCTTGGGCCGCCTGTGCCGCGGCTAGATAGTTCACGTAAGGAATACTGCTTGAATCTGACTTTGCTATCAGGCTTTTTTCAGCACTTCGCCAATCACCTTTAATCAAAGATAAATAACCAGCACCAAGCGCTTTGCTGGCTTTTTTCTTATTGCTACTAAGCCGCCATGTCGAAAAAGACTTGGGGGCTTTCCAAGCCATGCGAAACAAACGAATCGAGAAATAAAGCACCAACACCGACGCAATTACCAACAATATAAAGCTGAGTAAATTTAATTCGATTAAATACGAACCTGCATAAATTTTGACGTAATTTCCAGGTTCAATTTGACCTACAAGAAACGCGCTATAGCCGGCAATAGCGGCAAACAAGATTAGTAACAAAAAACGCATGACTATTGCCCGCCTTTAACTGTTTGCAGTTCGCTGTAAGACCCCGAGATCGAAGGCAGTTCCTCGGACAAAGAGATACCTTTGAGCTCCTTGATTTGAGCTAATACGTCCTTAACCTGCTCATCTCGAAGGTCAAAGTACTCGTTTAACCAAGTGGTTGCGACCTCTAAACTCTCTAGGTACACAGCTGAACGATTTTGCACCAAACCTAATTCGGCTTTCGCAAGTTGCAATTGAATATTTTGATTAAGGAAATAACGTTGCTCAGGTACCAACAGCGGCTTAGGTGCCTGGTCTATTCGTTGAACTGAATTGTAATTAACAATGTCAGCCCACATATCTTTAAGCTCAGCTTTAAAGCCTTGAGGTTGATCGTCAACTTCAACCACTACGTCGCCGAGCGCTGGCACATCATTTTCCAACGCTAGCGATGGAATACGGTTGGCTAAACTCTTGAGCCTAACCGTCATACTCTCGATGTCGACCTTTTCAATACTCTCTAACAATGCAATCTCTTCATTGATTTTTAAGCGCACCAAAGAATATCGCGGGTCTGCCAGCTCTTTTAATTGGCTATCAGCAAGCTGCAATGCCTTGATCGCTGATCGGGAGTCACTAGAAAACAAGGCGCTATTATTAGCTAATTTAAGCAACTGAGAAACCTCCGCAATGATGAAGTCGTTAACGCCGCTGTTTAAATCTTGATTAATCTTAGCTACCGAGTTCAATAATTCAGACTGGCTCTGTTTTACGTCGCGGAACTGCAAATCAACAGCACTCGAAGATTCCAATAATCGAGTGGTCAACTGTTCTTTAGAAACAACATTACTTTGTTCGTTTTGAAGGCGTGAAATAGAATCACCCAGACGACTTACATTACCTCCGATTTCAGCCACTTTAACGGCCAATTGGGCATCGTTATCGCGATCCAATATTTCGCTTTTGTAAAAGCTAAAGCCGGTACCCGCCAAGGCAACAAGCGAAAAAAGTATCGCGACGATGCTTAGGCCTTTAGAGGCGCCTTTCACTGGTGCCGGCACAGGTGCATGTGATGCATCAGGCGCAGGGGTATCAAGAACAACCTTTGTGAGGGTCACTTCTTCAGATTCATTTGGTTTTACAGATTCAGTCATGATCAAAACTCGTGGTGATATAAGTAAATTCAAGCACGTCGCTAAATTTACGCGGGGCCAAAAAAATAGCCATAAAAAGAGGGGTACATTCGTCCGATTCTCATTTAACCTTAAGCCAGCACCCCACGTAAGGTTAACACAACAGTAAACTCGATTAATCAGTGGCTCATGTAAAAAACAGTAAACCTTCTATAAAAAAGCCACTGGTGATGCCCAAAGGTATTTTCATAGTTTAAGGATACTCCAATACGATTAACCCATTACACAGTTCATAGCACTTAAGATTGACTAGAAAAAGCGATCATCATATGTTTGTTTGACGGCGATTCAGCGATACGAATATCACCCAACCAATTGAGGTCCTTGGCTGTTTGAGCGATGCGTTTGCTGCCAGCGACCAAAGTCGCTCGCGACACTCTGGTTCTTTGACTACCAGCCATGTTCATCAAATTTTCTAGCGACAATGAGCTGTGGATAAAAACGCCTTCGAGCTGATCGTTTTGCGCTAAGGCATCACGCAATTGAGAGGAACTCGTCTCAGGAACGGTTTGCCGATAGCAATTGGCCTCATCAACTAAAGCGCCGCGCTTTCGCATTTCGTCCGACGGCCAAGACAAACCTAGTTCGCCTCGCATAACCAATACCTTACGGCCTTTCATCTTCTTGAGTTGGCTAACCTTTAATAAAGCCTCCGCGCCACATCCTTCACTTGGAAACATCGCGTCGATACCGTGACGATAGAGCTGCTTCGCTGTCTCAGTTCCGACAGCCATAACACAGACACTATCTGGAATACCGCCGAGTTGCTCAATCATCGGCATGCCAACTTCAACGGCGCTACGAGAAACAAATAACAGGTCGGTGTAATTACTCAAATCATTCAACAATTCGCGTAGTTCAGGTTTATTACTAGGTTCAGTAAGCAGCGTCGGCACATGCGTTGGCTGAAAATCCAAACGCTGTAAAATAGCCGCCATATTCCCGAGATGTTGCTGCTGGCGCGTCAGCAACACCATAGGCTTACTCAACTTATTCAACTGCATTGGCTCGCGATAAACGTTGGCCAATATGCTAGACGCTCCTTGAACTAGCAAATCGTGAGCAATTTGTTCGCCCAACACTTGAGCATTTGCATTGGTGACTTTAGAGCTTGCCGCCTCAGCCCGTAACACTTTGCTACCATCCGGGTCACCAACCATGCCTCGCATACGAATTTTACCGTTCTCTAGTTGGGCATACCCAGCAATCGGCACTTGGCAACCGCCTTCTAGGCCGGCATTCATGGCTCTCTCAGCGGCCAAAAAGAGCGCGCTTTCTTTATTATGTAACGGTGCCAATAGCGACTTTGTTGCTTGATCGTTACTCCGGCACTCGATGCCAACAATTCCCTGGCCGACGGCAGGCAGGCAGAGCTCTGGCGTGATGTATTGTTTAATACGATCGCCAAACTCGAGGCGTATCAAACCTGCTGCAGCGAGAATAATCGCGTCATAATCGCCCTTATCAAGCTTTCTCAAGCGTGTATTAACGTTACCGCGCAACTCAATAAACTCTAATGCTGGAAATGCATTTTTTAATTGCGAAACCCGGCGCAAGCTAGACGTGCCGACTTTAGCGCCCTCAGGCAAAGCATATAAATTTTGATAGTGATTAGACACAAAGGCATCACGAGCGTCTTCTCGCTCACAGACGACTGATATTTCCAAACCTTGCGGCAAGTCGACTGGCACATCTTTCATCGAATGCACCGCTATATCAGTCTCATTATTGAGGAGTGACACCTCTAATTCCTTCAAAAATAAGCCCTTTCCACCGGCCGCGATTAGGCTACGATCAAGCAATTGATCGCCTTGAGTAGTCATAGACACAATTTCTACGACTAAATCACTGTGCGCATTCTGTAATTGTTCTTTTACATAATTCGCTTGCCACAAGGCAAGTGGACTATTGCGGGTCGCGATACGAATAGATTTCATGGATTACAAAACGTAGTTTTGGATAGCAATGAACTGTACCATAAGCGCCTCTTTTCTCGATAGTATTTCGTCTAAACTAGGCGGCTTATGCTCACCATTCGCTCGCACTTTTAAGCAGCCTCACGCTATAATTAGGGTTCAACTCCATGCCCACCCAACTTTACGTAAAACAATGGTAAGCAATAAAAAAGCGGCCAGTTCAAAACCTGTTAGCTCCAAACCATGGGGCGGTCGGTTTACTGAGCCTACCAATGAACTTGTAGAAGCATTCACGGAATCAATCAGCTTTGATTCACGACTGTATAAGCAAGACATTCAAGGCTCGATTGCACACAGTAAAATGCTGGCTAAAATCGGTGTGATATCGAATCACGAAGCTGAAAGCATCGAGAGAGGCTTACTCGACATTCGCTCTCAAATAGATGCGGGCCAATTCGAGTGGTCGACTGAGCTTGAAGATGTTCATATGAACATTGAGGCACGCCTAACCGAGGCAATCGGCGAAGCCGGTAAAAAACTGCACACCGGCCGGTCACGCAATGACCAAGTTGCCACCGACATTCGTTTGTATATGCGCGAGGCCAGTGACGATGTCACGGCACTTGTTAAATCATTGCAAGAAGCTTTACTGGCGTCGGCAAGCAACGAGGTCGATACAATTTTGCCCGGCTTCACTCATCTACAAGTGGCTCAACCGATTAGCTTGGCCCATCATTTATTGGCTTGGAACGAAATGTTAGAGCGAGACGTAGAACGCATTAACGACTGTCGAAAGCGCATCAATGTAATGCCGTTAGGTTCTGCGGCACTCGCGGGTACTAGTTTTCCTTTAGATCGGGATATGACGTGCGAGCTCCTAGGCTTCGACAGACCTAGCCGCAACTCTTTAGATTCAGTATCTGACCGCGATTTCCTGATTGAATTCGCAGCCGCCTCTAGCCTAATCATGATGCATCTTTCGCGCATGTGCGAAGAAATAATTTTATGGGCATCAGAGAGCTATAAATTCATTGATATTGGTGATGCCTTTTGTACTGGCTCAAGTATCATGCCGCAAAAAAAGAACCCTGATATAGCCGAAATAATTCGCGGGAAAAGTGGCCGCGTAATTGGTAACCTGCAAGCACTCTTGGTACTAATGAAATCCCAGCCATTGGCATACAACCGAGATAACCAGGAAGACAAGGAACCAATATTTGACACCATTGATACTGTCGCACGTTCGCTACAGGTGTTCGCCGCGATGATCCCAAGTATTTCTTTTAATCGCGACACAATGTATCAAGCCGCTCTTAAGGGCTATGCTACGGCTACCGACCTAGCCGAATACTTGGTCCGTCTAGAGGTTCCGTTCCGTGATGCACACGAGATCGTCGGTGGTACCGTTCAATATGCTATAAAGCAAGGCAAACCATTGTCTGACCTAAGCCTTAGCGAATTACAGTCGTTTGGAAAAATGATTCAAAAAGACGTTTATGATGTCCTAACGCTTGAAGGCTCAGTTAATGCACGATCTCACTTTGGCGGCACCGCACCTGCAAGAGTCAATGAGGCGCTGGCGGCGGCAAAAAGTCGACTAAACGCATAATAAAATTAAACCGAAACGCTTATTTAAATTCGAGGGCACTATGAACACACTACTAACAACACTGCTTCGCACCAGCCTTGTCACCGCGGCTTTAATCACTATCAGCGCCTGCGGCCAAAAAGGCCCGTTGATTCTAGAACAAATTCCGGCTGAGCAGTCACAGGCTACCTTAGAGAATTCAATTGATGAAATCCCACTGGAGACGCCTAGTCAAGCGACCTCTGAATCAGCCACCGAAGAAGTGCCGGCCTCAGAGTAGGCATCTAGTGTCAGTAGGTATTAATAAATAGTGCCGCTGGAACGGCTGCGAGACTAATCATCACCGCCCATCTTAAAACCACACCCTAACTTATGTCTTTTTTCGAATACATTAATGGCGAACTTTACGCCGAGCAAACATCTCTTTCTTCTATCGCCACAGAGCATGGCACCCCTTGTTATGTCTATTCACGCGCAGCGATTGAGACCCAGTGGAAATCATTAAATGAGGCTTTTGGCGACCACCCTCATACGATCTGCTATGCGGTCAAGGCCAACAGCAACATAGCGGTCCTGAATATTCTTGCGCGCTTAGGTTCGGGTTTTGACATTGTCTCTGAAGGCGAGCTACGTCGTGTGTTAAAAGCGGGTGGCGATCCAAATAAAGTGGTTTTCTCTGGTGTTGCAAAATCGAAAAATGAGTTGGCGTTTGCATTGCAGAACAACGTTCGAAGTATCAACATCGAATCGGTTGCCGAATTAGAACGTGTTCAAGAGGTGGCGGCATCGCTAAATACCACGGCATCAATTGCCTTTAGGGTTAACCCAAATGTCGATCCTGAAACGCACCCATACATTTCAACGGGTATGGACAAAGCCAAATTTGGCGTAACAATGGAAGCCGCATTCGAAGCCTACAAGCGTGCAGACCTACTACCGAACATTGAAGTGCATGGTATTGCGTGTCACATCGGCTCACAGATCACCAAAACAAGCCCATTTTCAGACGCCCTAGAAATAGTCTTGAGCATGGTCAAACGCTTAGCGACACAAGGCATTGAAATTAAACAGTTAGACCTTGGCGGCGGCCTTGGCATCGACTATCAGGGCGAAGTTCCGCCCAGTGCTGACGACTATGTGCAAAGTATGATCCAAGGTATAAAAGCACACGGCATCGATCTACCAATCGCAATTGAGCCTGGCCGTTATATCGCTGGAAACTCAGGCGTGATGCTCACCCAAATTGAATTTTTAAAGCACAACACCAGTAAGAACTTCGCCATCGTAGACGCCGGCATGAATGATTTGCTTCGCCCAGCGCTATACCAAGCGTTTCACAACATTAAACCCATTAAGGAAAAACCAACTGAAGAAGCAAAGGTCTTCGACGTTGTAGGGCCAGTTTGTGAATCCGCTTGCGTATTAGGCTACGACCGCACTCTGGCGGTTAAGCCGGGTGACTTATTAGCCGTATTATCGGCCGGTGCTTACAGTTTTGTAATGGCCAACAACTATAACTCACGCAACCGACCTCCTGAAATAATGGTAGACGGCACGCAAGCCCACGTTATTCGCAAGCGAGAAAGCTTCGAACAGCTGATCGCTGGCGAGACGCAGTTACCCGAATAAACACCATGCAGGCTGGCATTTTTTGCCAAAATACGTTATTGATATTGAATGAAAATGACTATTCTAAAAAGATTCCTGATGACACTCATGGTGCTAGCTGCGTCGAACACATATGCGGCTAAGCTCTATAAGTGGGTTGACTCAAATGGCACTATTTCATATCAAGATCAGCCACCGCCGAAGAACGCTAAGATTCTGAGCGAACAAACGGTTAAATCTAGTGTTAGCGACGACATAAACAAAAACACTGACTTGCCTAAGGTGCTTATCTACACTGTCACTGGCTGCGAAGCATGTGAGAAAATGATCAGTATGTTGAACCAGTCAAAAGTGCCGCATATTCAGCTGCCACTTGAAGATGATCGAAAAGCTCAAAAACGTATCTTGCAACACGTTAGCAGCATCGTTGTACCAACAATATTTGTTGACGATGAGTTAATTCAAGGTCGCACGCCAGACCAAGTGCGGAAAATGCTCAAGACGGCTGGATTTGAGGTCGCTGAGGAAGGCTCTTAAAACGACGACTACTTCACACACCCTTGGTTTAAAACCCTAACTCTTGGCAGCGTATGCCAGCAAATCTAACTCTCGCCGTTACAACTTGGCCGTACTGATTAAATGAAAATTGCTTCCTGGAATGTTAATTCTCTGCGCGTTCGTGTGGAGCATGTAAGTGACTGGCTAACCGCCAATCAACCTGACTTATTGTGCCTACAAGAATTAAAAATGGTTGATGCCGACTTCCCTGACGAAGTGTTTACTGAACTCGGCTATTACAGCGCCTTTACTGGCCAAAAGACCTACAACGGCGTTGCGATTTTAAGCAAAAAACCGCTCGCTAATGTGGTGACCGACCTGCCGGGCTTCGAAGACCCTATGCGCCGCTACATCGCTGGCGATTATCCGCTTAGCGATGGCAAAACACTTAGAATCGTTAATGTCTATGTTCCAAATGGACAAGCATTAGACTCAGACAAATTTGTTTATAAACGCGCGTGGTTTGCAAAGCTTCAAAAAGCAATGCGTCACTCACTTAGCGAAAATCGCAACACGGTATTGGTCGGCGATTTCAATATTACTCCGAGCGATTTGGATGTGCACGACCCAAAAAAATGGTCGGGCAGCATTCACTGCAGTGATATAGAACGGCTGATGTTACAAAAACTAATGAGCGAAGGACTGTATGACACATACCGTCATTTCAACAAAGATGGTGATCAGTTTTCATGGTGGGATTACCGAGGAGCCGGCTACCGAGCGAATGAAGGTCTACGTATAGATTTGGTATTAAGCTCATCAGACATGCTTGACCGCGCCACAGCAAGCTCAATTGATGAAGCTCCTAGAAAGCTCGAGCGCCCATCGGACCACACGCCGGCAATTGCTGAATACAGCATCTAAAAATTATCCTAAAATAGACTGCTTAATGCTGTGCCCCACTATTTTGCCAACATCCCGCTTGGCTTCTCTATACTCTCGATGGTTAAGGCACACAATTTCTCAGCGCTAACAGATGATTAAAAATTGAGCCGTCGATCGGTTCAACAAAGCTCGCTTTAGAGTTGGTTTTTTATAAACAAATCACGGCCAAAGAGTCGTTTTGAGTTTTAATTGGCACACATACACTTTCGTTACTTGATTCTTCAATGGGCCTGCGGACAAAAACCACCCATTCATTGCCAATGTCGTTTGGAGGATTACCGAGAGATACCGAATCACCAGCGACTACCTCAATGACACTCCCGGCTTGCAGGCTTCCGCCGCTGCGTGGGTTGTACCAACGCACGTCATAATCACCAGAGCCGCTTAAATCAATGCTAGGTGATCCGCCATCTGGCAAATAAACCACATACACATCGCCTTCTTCAGCTAGCGCAAAGCCGCGGTCAGTAAGATCATCAGCATCACTCATGCGCCAATACGGTATCTCATTATCAATAAAAAAATCATGTGCGTGATCTAAGGCCTGCCAATAATCAGAATACAATCGATAGTCTTGTACGCTTAAATCGCCACCACCGCCGATGAAAAGCCCAACGCCTGCTCCGCCAAGCATAAAAGTATTCCAAACTGCGTCTTCTCGAAATACATCAAGATCAGGGAATCGGCTGGGGGTAAACGGCTCATCTAAAGCAATCACCCATTTTTTCGGTGGTGTGGCCGCTGCAGAATCTACGATAAGCGCTTTCATTCGGTCTCGGATATTTGCCGATTGATTATTGTTTATTGAAGATGATTGAAATGAGGCGCCCGTGTAAGATGAACTTCCTTGGGCAATCAGCTGCTCGTGAATTTGCACGCTGGGGTTATTATGTACAACGATATGATCTGCGTATGGGTTGATGTCGTCCAAATACTCGGCAAAAGCAATGCGCTGATCCGTCGTATTCGGGTCACCAAAATCATTACTATTATTGCTTCGCCAGCCGTTCTCTTCGCCAATATTCCAGGTAATTGCATTTAAATAACCAAAACGCGCGACCATCTCCCGATAATACAATTTTCGTGTGTCAGCAAAAGGAATGCCACCACTCAAGCCAGCATTCGATTCAAACCAATTCTCGTTCTCGGTTTCATTGAGTACAAAATGCGCCATAACACCTTTGCTCATCATGTGATCGAATACGATTTGCCATTGATCAAGCTTAGAGACATCGAAGATGTCCGGCTCATCATTGTTCACATAAGGATAAGCTTGCCTACCATCACCTTCAATGTTCATGGTTAAAAAATAGTTTTCATTGATGCCAATTTCTGACAGATAGTTAACCACGCCAACAATCTCTCTGCCTTGATTAGTTTTCCATTGGGGGTCGCCTGCATTCCAATCACCAGCATGATCTTGGTAATCTCGATTCGAATCGGTATTGTCAAAATCGTCATATTGTAAGAAGACTTCTGGTGAATTAGCCGCGACCTTCAGAAAGAACTCTTGATTAGTGAATTGGAGAAAGTGTTCACCTACGTACTGTAGTTTTCCTTTACCTCTAAAATCAAGGCCACTTTTATTTGTTTCGATAACATCAAATGAACCAGAGCTACCATCAAAGCTACTAGGCACTGAAGCGCCTGCGCTTTGGCTTAGATCAATCGCAAGATCGCTCCCGGTTCTAAAAGAAACTTGATAGCTCCAGCTGCCGATTTCTTGCGGGTTAATGTGTGCTCGCCACTGATTTCCGTTAACGGCACTGGTTTGAGCCGCATTGCCATCGGCAGCAAAATAACCAGGCACCAAAAACGTCTGACCACTAGGGCTAGTGAATATGACATTTAAACGATAGTCATTAAATGTTTCGGCGGACTCTTCTAAAGAAGGCCCGTTCCAAGCAAGTGTCACTTTGTGATAGAGGCGAGGAGTGGCCGATATCGAGTCGGCCGGCGCCGCAAATGCGCTGGCTAAAACTCCTAAAAATACAGCGAGGACTAAATGAACATGCAGCACTCTAATACTGAATTTAATAAACTTTGGATTCATAGCAACTCGGTATCAACGAATCATTAATTGATACGTTTTAGGTTTGAGGTATTTGGATTGTACACTTGGGTGGGAACCAAGATTTGTTTAGAAACAATATGGTAATTTTGTGTAAATAGGCACTCACACATAGAACCATATCACTAAGAAGTCATTTCAACTCAGCGCCTCACTAGATTACCGCGGCCACGCTAAAATGAGACTGACCGCAGATCAAACCTCTCATTCACATGCATGCGCTTTAAGCGGGTTAATGACTCAATTTGTCGCCGTCGATGAGTTTTGCAATAGCCTAGCCAGCTCAGGCTTGCAACTCCCACACTTGGAGCCACAGCCTAGTGACAAACCAAGCGCTTCGAGACTGAGACATCCTTCGTCCATTTTGCTCTTGATCGTTTTCTCTGATACAGCAAAGCAACTACATATCTGCTGATCCTGCTCACCATTTTCCGAGCGTAACAAGTGAGAGAGAGTCTGGCAGTCATCGGAATCAAAAGCCGATGACAACCAAGAGAAGCTTGGCAACGCTTCTACTGTTGACTGGCTATAGACTAACAACTCAATAGAGTCTTGCGCTACAGCCAGCAGTGTTTGCGCACCGCTAATAGCATCGGAATATTGAGTGAAATGCACCCCCGACTCCAATTCAGACTCACTCCATTGTCGCCAATTAATAGCGCCATTAGTGCCCAATAGAGTTATGTAACCGCGTTTGGTTTTGGTTTGGGCCCAGTACTCGAAATTTCCTTTTTTAATCGCGTGTATTGAAGCAACTCTCGCCCAGTTGTCACAGCCAAAAAGATCAAGGTCGACCTTAGACGCTTTAAATTCCGGCTGCCCAGATACAGGATCAACGTCAGAGCTAATAACAGATGTAATCACCGAGCTAGTAGCAAATCGTTCACTCCAATGAATCGCACAGAACAACTCGCCAGGCTTCACATCGTCGCACAATTTCGCTGCGCCAATAAAATCGCCATACTCGTTTGAAAGTCGCACCAGCTGGTTCGACTTTATGTGATTAGCATCGGCATCAACGTAATTAATTTGCACAATAGGCAAGTCATCGTGTGCCGTCAACGAAGGGGCTTGACCCGTCCGAGTCATGGTATGCCACTGATCACGTAAGCGCCCAGTATTTAAAGTAAAACCGCTTTCGTCAGACACGCCCTTGGCTAACACCGCATCGTTGAAAATAAATTTAGCGCGTTTGTTCGGGGTGAAAAATTCACCGCCTTCGAACATACGCTTGCGCCCGTTTGGGTAATCACTATTGATGGGCCATTGAAGCGGGCTTAATGCATCATACTCACATTTATCGATACCACTTAAACCACTAATATCGAACGCTCTTGAACCGCTGTTTTCAAATCCGGATAATTTACAATGCTCAATAAAAACTTGGTGAGCGTTGTCATAATTAAAATGCCGTTCAAAACCAAGCTTCTTCGCCACTTGGCTTAGCGCCCACCAATCTGGTTTTGCCTGCCCAGGTGGGTCTCGAAATTTTCGTTGGCGACTAATTCGCCGCTCTGAATTGGTTACCGTGCCATTTTTCTCACTCCACTCTTCAGCCGGCAATAATATGTCCGCATAGGTACTTGTATCGGTACGCGTGACATCAGACACGATAACGGTTGGGCATAAGGCCAATGCTTCTCGCACCTTGTTCGAATTAGGCAGGCTTACGGCTGGATTAGTCGCTAACACCCAGAGCACTTTAATTCGGCCATCAGAGATCGCATCGAATAAATCGACCGCCTTTAAACCAGCTTCGCTCGCAATGTATGGAGACTGCCAGAAACGTTGAACTCGATCGCAATCCTCGTCATTGAATTCCATATGAGCGGCAAGCTGGTTAGACAGCCCCCCCACTTCGCGCCCCCCCATCGCATTGGGTTGGCCGGTAATCGAAAACGGCCCAGCGCCTTCATAGCCGATTTTACCAGTCGCTAAATGACAATTGATAATTGCGTTACATTTATCTGTGCCGCTAAGCGATTGATTGATTCCTTGAGAATAGAAGCTTACGACCTTTTTGGTTTCAGCAAACCATTCGAAAAACTTAAGCACCTCAGATTGCCCCAAGGAAACTCGTTCGGCAACGGTAGATAGATCAAATTTATTGACCGCTAAGCCAGCTTCATCAAAACCATCAGTATGATCTTTTATATAAACTTCGTCAGTCGAGCCGGTCTCAACTAAATATTTAAGCAAACCCTGAAACAAAAAATTATCTGAACTGGGCTTAATCGCTAAATGCAGATCAGCGATGTCACAGCTTGCAGTCTTACGAGGGTCAATCAAAACGATTTTTGTATTCGGCTTAGCGTGCTTGGCCGCGGCCATTCGCTGATACAAAACAGGGTGGGTCCACGCCGCATTCGAACCAATTAAAATGATTAGCTCGGCGGCATCAATATCTTCGTAGGAACACGGCACCGTATCAGAGCCGAACGAGCGTTTGTAGGCAGCCACGGCCGACGCCATACAAAGTCGTGAATTGGTATCAACATTTGCCGTACCAACAAACCCCTTCATCAACTTATTAGCGACATAATAATCTTCAGTCAGCAATTGCCCTGACAAATAGAAGGCAACACTGCCACGACCATGCTCCTCAATGCTCGACGAAATCTTATCGGCAATAGCACTCGTTGCATGATCCCATGTAACGAGTTCACCATTGACCTCAGGATGAGTTAAGCGCTGAGCTTGGCTAGCAGTCGTTAACGTTTCACCTAGAGCACTACCTTTACTGCACAAACGCCCTAAATTAGCGGGGTGTTCAGCATCACCCAACACTAAAATATTGGAGGGCTTATCAGTATTGATACTGACCCCACAACCCACACCACAGTATGGGCAAGTGCTTTTTACATTTTGCACGACTATGCCTACCAATGCCTAAGCCGCTAGCATCACATTTTGCCCATCAATGACAACCTTAAAAACTGGCACACTGGCATCTTCTTCTAAGCATTTACCGCTAATCAATGAAAAGTGTTGCTTATACAAAGGCGATGCGACAACCAGCTCATCACCTATATTTCCTAGAATGCCTCTGGACATTACATTGGCTTGACCAAGTGGGTCCCAATTGCCTAACGCAAATATTTTCTGCTCCGAGTCAGGAAGATAGTAAATAGCCACTTGCTGCTCTTGGCCATTAATAGTCAGCAGCGCGCAAATGCCGGAGTTCTTAGCCAGATCACTTACAGTGCAAATTGTTGTCGCCATGTTTAACTCACTGCCTTGAAGGCTAATCGTTTCTTTTCTATCTCGTTAGCCGGCCTTACTTGGCCACGCTCTTCAACAAAGATAATGTTGTCATCTTGTTTGTCTGAATTGACGAATTGCTTAAAGCGCTTTAATTTCTCTTGATCATTGACGGCGGTCTTCCATTCACATTGATAGGTGTCGACCACATGCTTCATTTGAGCTTCTAGCTCAGCGGCAATACCCAACGAGTCGTTAATAATCACATCTTGTAGATACGTCAGCCCCCCTTCCAAGTTTTCGAACCACGTTGAGGTACGTTGTAAGCGATCAGCGGTTCGAACGTAAAACATCAAGAAACGATCAATGTATTTTATTAGGGTCGGTGTGTCTAAATCGGTTGCAAATAAATCGGCGTGCCGAGGCTTCATTCCACCGTTACCGCAAACGTAAAGGTTCCAACCATTTTCCGTGGCAATAATACCAACGTCTTTACTTTGTGCTTCGGCGCACTCTCGCGTACAACCCGATACCGCCATCTTAAATTTGTGTGGAGCGCGCAAACCTTTATATCGATTCTCAATATCAATTGCTTGACCGACACTGTCTTGCACACCATAACGGCACCAAGTGCTTCCCACACACGACTTCACAGTTCTTAATGCCTTTGCATAACCATGCCCAGTTTCAAAACCGGCCTCTATCAGAGCAGACCATATCGCCGGTAAGTCATTCATTTTGGCGCCAAATAGATCGACGCGTTGACCACCTGTGATCTTGCTATACAAGCCGTACTCTTTGGCAACCTGACCTAGAGCAATTAGTTGATCAGGTAAAATTTCACCGGCCGGTACGCGTGGTATCACCGAATACGTGCCATCTTTCTGCATATTCGCCATGAACGTGTCATTGGTGTCTTGCAGTGGCAACAGGTCAGCTTCTAATACGTGGTCGTTCCACAGTGATGCCATAATCGAGGCAACGGTTGGTTTGCAGATATCGCAACCATGACCCGTTCCATGTTTTTCTATCAGTTCATCAAAGGTTTTAATCTGCGTGCTTTTAACAATAGTAAACAAATCTTGGCGAGTATATTTAAAGTGCTCACAAAGGTCAGTATTGACCTCTAAGCCACGCGCTGACAATTCGAAGTCGACGACGTTTTTCAACAAGGCCGCGCAACCTCCGCAACCCGTCGCTGCGCTAGTGCAACCTTTGACGTCAGCAACAGTTTGGCAGCCACCTTCAATCGCCTCAACGATATCGCCTTTAGAAACGTTATGACAAGAGCAAATAGAGGCATTCATTGGTAAGGCGTCAACACCTAAGCTGGGCGTGCCACCTTCAACCGCTGGTAGAATCAAGTTTTCTGGATTATCCGGCAGGTCAATATCATTAAGATAATATTGCAAAATCGTATCGTAATCGTCGCAGTCGCCGACCAGCGTTGCACCAAGAACTTTTTTTCCATCGGCTGAAACATTCAAACGCTTATAGACATCGTCTCGTTCATCACTAAAGACAAAGGCACGCGAATTTTCAGCAACACCTTTGGAGTCGCCGATAGAGCCAACGTCAACACCAAGTAGTTTCAGTTTAGTGCTCATATCAGCACCCGTGAACGACACTTTATCGCTACTCAATTGTGACACGGCGGCTTCGGCCATTCGATAACCGGGCGCGACTAAGCCATAAATAAAATTACCCAACACAGCACACTCGCCGATCGCGAATATATTTTCGTCAGACGTTTTACATTGATAATCTATTTCAATCCCGCCGCGTTCGCCAACTTTTAAGTCAGCATCACGAGCCAATTGATCGTAAGGCCTGATGCCCGCCGAAAACACAATCATATCGGTCTCAAGCTCGGTGTCATCGGCGAACTCCATCTTCAACCGATGGTCTTTACCTTTTGAAATCAGCTTGGTTGCTTTGCTGGTATGCACCTTCACATCGAGTGCTTCTATTTTACGGCGCAACATTGTGCTGCCACCGTCATCGAGTTGCACACCCATCAGTCCGGGTGCAAATTCCACCACATGTGCTTCTAAGCCCAAATTCTTTAGTGCATTTGCGCACTCTAGCCCAAGCAAACCTCCGCCGACAACCACACCGATTTTCTTGCCTTTTGCAGACGCCTTTATCTCAGCTAGATCATCGATGGTTCTATAAGCGAGACAGTGCGCTTGATCATGCCCAGGAACCGGCGGGATAAACGGGTAGGAACCCGTAGCAAGCACCAGCTTGTCGTATGGGAATTCTTGGCCACCCTTGGTAATGACCTTCTTGCCTTGTCGGTCAATAGACTCAACAAAGTCGCCAAAATGAGCATCGACTCCGAGTTCGACATAGTGCTCACGGGTGGTCATCGCTAAATCAGAAGGCTCCTTGCCATCGAACACTTCAGACAGATGAACCCGGTCATACGCAGGTCGACTTTCCCCACCAATTACGGTGATATTCGCATTTACGTGGGAGTTAGCTAAGGTCTCAACATAGTGATGACCAACCATGCCATTTCCAACAACGACAACATTTAATTTATTCATGTTTTTCTCAAAAAAAATGGGTGGCAACGCCATTGTC
>JALZVW010000067.1 GCA_023301745.1 Arenicella sp.
TTTTTAAAATGGTTAAATCTTATGCTTGACATTCCTTTTGGTTATGTTTCATTGTTTAACATTCTCCTTAAAAGAATATCTTATTAGTTTAGAAGTTTTAGTTACAAGAAACACCACAGAGCGCGCCTTAATTAGCTGATTGATGGCTTAATTAAATTCAAGATGTGATAGCATATTGTCAACAATAATCGAAATAAATAAGCGTTAATGGCTTCTATTGAGTTTTTTATCTTTAAATTGTAAACAATTAGAGTCGAAACTTCTCAATGTATCGACGGCTGTGTTTGAAAGCATGTGTCTGTTAACTGGCTCTGCTTGCGCTAATTTTTTCGCCTAACCTAACTCTGTCTTACCGTAATGAATAGCCAATATCGTAAAAACCTCCCCGGAACTGAATTAGATTTTTTTGATACGCGCCAAGCGATCGAGGCGATTGAACCTGGTTCTTATGAAAAGCTGCCATACACTTCACGAGTATTGGCCGAAAATTTGGTGCGTCGATGCGAACCTGAATCGTTAACGGCCTGTTTGCAACAGATTATTTATCGAAAGCGCGACCTTGACTTCCCGTGGTACCCAGCACGTGTGGTGTGTCACGATATTTTAGGTCAAACCGCCTTAGTCGATTTATCCGGCTTGCGTGACGCGATTGCCGAAAAGGGTGGTGACCCATCCCAAGTCAACCCGGTTGTGCCAACGCAATTGATTGTTGATCACTCTTTGGCGGTCGAGCATGCAGGCTTTGAAAAAGATGCGTTCGAAAAAAATAGAGAAATTGAAAATCGTCGTAACGATGATCGATTCCATTTCATTAATTGGTGCAAGAAAGCGTTTAAAAATGTCGATGTGATACAGCCTGGTAATGGCATCATGCATCAAATTAATCTTGAAAAGATGTCGCCGGTTATTCATGCGCGTGATGGTGTTGCGTTTCCCGATACCTTAGTGGGTACCGACTCGCACACCCCTCATGTCGATGCGCTAGGCGTGATCGCGCTTGGAGTGGGTGGTCTGGAAGCCGAGACGGTTATGCTTGGGCGCCCATCTTATATGCGCCTACCTGATATTGTCGGGGTTGAGTTGACGGGCCAGCGCCAACCTGGAATTACCGCGACCGATATCGTGCTAGCGATAACTGAATTTTTAAGAAACGAGAGGGTTGTCTCGTCGTATCTTGAATTCTATGGCGAGGGCGCCGCCAATCTAACTTTGGGCGATCGAGCGACGATTTCGAACATGACACCTGAGTTTGGTGCCAGCGCGGCGATGTTCTACATTGATCAAAACACCATTGATTATCTTAAACTAACTGGTCGAGATGATTCGCAGGTTAAGCTGGTCGAAACTTATGCCAAGCACACTGGCCTTTGGGCTGATAGTTTAACGCAGGCTGATTATGAGCGGGTATTGAGTTTTGATTTATCCAGCGTGGGCCGCAACATTGCGGGGCCATCTAACCCTCACCGCCGTGTATCTACCTCTGAGCTAGCCGAAGCGGGTATTAGCGGTGTGGTAGAAAATGAAGAGGGCAAAATGCCTGATGGTGCGGTCATCATTGCCGCCATTACCAGTTGCACCAATACTAGCAACCCGCGCAATGTTATTGCTGCAGGTTTGATCGCGCGAAATGCGAATGCCCTCGGTTTGACTCGCAAACCGTGGGTTAAGACATCATTGGCTCCAGGTTCCAAAACGGTTGAGCTTTATCTAAAAGATGCTCAGTTGTTGTCTGAACTCGAGTCGCTTGGTTTTGGCATTGTCGGCTTTGCGTGTACCACGTGTAACGGAATGAGTGGCGCGCTCGACCCGAAAATTCAGCAAGAAGTGATCGATCGCGATCTATATGCGACGGCGGTATTGTCTGGTAATCGCAATTTTGACGGGCGTATTCATCCTTACGCCAAGCAGGCATTTCTGGCATCGCCTCCATTGGTGGTCGCGTATGCCATTGCAGGCACGATTCGCTTTGATATAGAGAAAGGTATACTAGGTCATGACCAAAGCGGTAACCCGGTTACCCTTAAAGATATTTGGCCGACCGATGAAGAAATTGATCAAATTGTTGCCGCGAGCGTCAAGCCCAAACAGTTCAGAGATATTTACGAGCCCATGTTCGCGGTGCAGGTAGACAATGGCGAAAAAATTAGTCCGCTCTACGAATACCGTGAGATGAGCACCTACATTCGGCGCCCACCATATTGGGAAGGCGCATTGGCCGGTGAGCGAACGATGAAAGGCATGCGCCCGCTAGCCGTGCTGGGCGACAATATTACGACTGACCATTTATCGCCGTCGAATGCGATCATGTTAGATAGCGCGGCCGGGGCGTACTTGGCCAAAATGGGTGTGCCAGAGGTTGACTTCAATTCATACGCTACGCACCGCGGTGACCACTTAACGGCTCAACGTGCCACCTTCGCTAATCCGAAGCTACTCAATGAAATGGTGCAAGAAGATGGTGCGGTCGTTCAAGGCTCGCTTGCTAGGGTCGAGCCAGAAGGCGAAGTGACACGTATGTGGGAAGCAATCGAAATTTATATGCAACGAAAGCAAGCTTTAATTATTGTCGCTGGCGCTGACTATGGTCAAGGGTCATCACGAGATTGGGCTGCTAAAGGGGTTCGCCTTGCGGGCGTCGAGGTAATTGCCGCTGAAGGTTTTGAACGCATTCATCGAACCAATTTACTCGGCATGGGGGTATTGCCTCTGCAGTTCACGGACGGCTCGACACGCAAAACGCTTAAGCTTGATGGCACTGAAACCTATGATGTTACGGGTGACATTAAACCCGGTGGCACAATGACCTTAGTTGTTAATCGTAAAGATGGTGAAACAATCGAAGCGCCAATGATCTGTCGCCTAGATACCGCCGACGAAGTACGAGTTTATCAAGCAGGGGGCGTACTACAGCGTTTCGCTCAAGACTTTTTAGAGTCTACTGGCAGTCACACACAATAAAATAATTACAAGAGATTAGTTAGATGACCAACGATCCTCGAGCACACATGCCACAAATAAAAGTGGCCGCTACCTACATGCGTGGCGGCACCAGCAAAGGTGTCTTTTTTAAACTAAACGATCTGCCCAAAGCGGCTCAAGTCGCTGGTGAGGTACGTGATAATTTACTCTTGCGTGTGATTGGCAGCCCTGACCCATATGGTAAGCAGACCGATGGAATGGGCGGTGCGACATCGAGTACCAGTAAGGCGGTAATTTTGTCTCAAAGCGAGCAAGCGGGTCATGACGTTGATTATCTTTTTGGCCAGATTTCAATTGATAAACCATTTGTCGATTGGAGTGGTAATTGCGGTAATTTGACCGCTGCTGTTGGCTCTTTTGCGATCACTAATGGCTTGGTTGAAGCCGATCGAGTGCCGCAAAACGGGTTCGCTACAGTGCGAATTTGGCAAGCGAATATTAGTAAAACCATTATTGCACGAGTTCCTATGAGCAATGGTGAAGTACAAGAAACCGGTGACTTCGAATTAGACGGTGTCACATTCCCAGCGGCTGAGGTAAGAGTCGAGTTCATTGATCCAGCAGCAGGTGATAGCTCAATGTTTCCGACCGGTAATTTAGTTGATGATCTAGAGGTTCCTGGTGTTGGTTCATTAAAAGCCACCATGATTAATGCGGGTATTCCAACCATTTTTTTAAACGCCGATCAAATCGGTTATACCGGAACTGAGTTACAAGGCGCCATCAATGGCGACACGCAAGCATTAAAGATGTTCGAAGACATTCGAGCTCATGGCGCTGTCGCCATGGGCTTGATCGCTTCGGTTGAAGAAGCTGAGGCTCGACAGCATACCCCTAAGGTTGCATTTGTCGCCGGCCCACAAGCGTATGACTCATCAAGCGGTAAACGGGTTGATGAGGGCGATATTGATTTGCTTGTACGTGCGCTGTCAATGGGCCAGCTTCATCATGCGATGATGGGCACCGCGGCGGTCGCCATTAGTATCGCCTCGGCGATTCCTGGCACTTTAGTTAATCTAGCTGCCGGCGGAGGCGAGCGAGACAGTGTTCGTTTCGGTCACCCATCCGGCACCTTAAAGGTGGGTGGGCAGGCCAGCTTGGAGCAGGGCGAGTGGACGGCCAAGAAGGCCATTATGAGTCGAAGTGCGCGTGTACTTATGGAGGGCACGGTAAGAATTCCGGCTGACTCTTTGTTGGTCAATTAGCCATCTTTGTTCTTTTTGTGTTGCACTGAGACTCCAGGTGAACAGTGGGCTTATTTGAGGTGTGCGATAATTGTTTTATTAGAAAACAATATTATTAAACATTAAAGAGGATCAACATGGCTATTGGTGTAATCGCGAGATTAAGCGTGCAAGAAGGCAAGAATGAAGAGTTTGAAGTGCTGTTTACACAGCTGCAAGAAGCGGTTAATGCAAACGAAGACGGATGTAATTTTTATGCTATACATCAATCGAGAACTGACTCGCAATCGTATACAGTTCTAGAGCAGTACGCCGATGAAGAGGCCGCCGCGGCTCACGGAAAGACAGAACACTACCGACGTATTGGTGCTCAGCTTGGTGCCTGTATGGCTGGCGAAGCTGAGATTGAATTACTTGATTCTATTTAGTCTCGTCTAGACAGATATTATTAAAAGGCTGAGCTAGCAAATACCGCTATCGACTCAGCCTTTGTGGTTTTACGCGTTCGGCTAACCGCGTTCGGCTATCGGTTCAACCTTACGGTGTTCCGGCCCGGTATAGTCAGCGCTCGGGCGAATTATTCGATTGTTCGCCCGTTGCTCGAATGCATGTGCAGCCCAACCTGTTACTCTAGACATTACGAAGATCGGTGTGAACAAGCCAGTTGGAATACCCATAAAATTATAGGCCGAGGCATGGAAGAAGTCGGCATTACAAAACATTCCTTTCTCACGTTTCATCACCGCTTCGCAACGAACTGATACAGGGTAGAGAACCTCGTCACCAACTTCGTCAGCTAGCTTCTCGGCCCACTTTTTAATGATTGCGTTTCTAGGATCCCGTTCTTTATAAACGGCATGCCCAAAGCCCATGATGAGCTCCTTATTCGCTAGTTTTTGCATGATCGCGGCCTCGGCTTCGTCAGCGGAAGACCATTGCTCAATCATTTCCATAGCGGCTTCGTTAGCGCCACCGTGTAAAGGGCCTCGCAATGTGCCGATCGCACCCGTAATGACCGAATGAATATCGGTCAAGGTCGATGCCGCCACACGGCCGTTGAAGGTCGATGCATTGAACTCATGTTCTGCATAAAGAATCAGTGAGACATTCATCACTTGTTCGTGCAGTTCGCTTGGCTTCTTGCCATGCAACATGTGTAGAAAGTGCCCGCCGATGGTTGCCGCACCCGTATCTGTGTTCACGCGGGTTCCATCTTTAGCAAAGCGATACCAATACACCACCATGGCTGGTAGTAAGGCAAGAATGCGGTCTACTTTATCGCCTTGTTGCTCAAAGCTGGTTTCTTGTTCTAAGTTGCCAAGCAAAGATACGCCGGTTCGCATTACATCCATTGGATGGGCGTTTGCAGGAATCAACTCTAGCCCAGCTTTGAGTGCGGCGGGTAAGTCTCGCAGCCCATGAAGTTTAGTTTGATAGCTATCTAGCTCAGCCTGAGTGGGTAAATGACCTTTCAAAATTAAGTGAGCGACTTCTTCGAAAACACAGTTGTCGGCTAAATCATCAACATCGTAGCCTCGATAATTAAGGCCTGAGCCCTGTGTGCCAACGGTGCAAAGTGCTGTTTGGCCAGCGACTTGACCGCGTAAGCCAGCGCCGGATAGTTTTTTTTCAGTTGCCATGTGTATGCCTCTCTTAGGATTTACCTTGTGAAAACAATTTGTCTAATGTGTTCTCGTATTCGTGATAGTTCAAGTAGTCGTACAACTCCATGCGCGTTTGCATGGAATCGACTACGTCGCGTTGATGGCCTTTGTCGAGAACGTCTCGATAGACCATTTCAGCCGCCTTGTTCATGGCGCGAGTCGCGGTCAATGGGTATAAAACCATGTCAACTCCGTGGGCGCTAAGTTCGCTTGTATCAAACAATGGAGACATGCCGAACTCGGTCATATTGGCAAGTAGTGGGGCATCCACGGCCTGATCGTATGCTGTGTACTCTTCTAAGGTCGCCATAGCTTCGGCAAAAATGCCATCAGCACCGGCTTCAACATAGGCGCCCGCTCGGTCTACCGCTGACTGCAGGCCTTCACCGGCATAAGAGTCTGTGCGGGCCATGATGAAGAAGTCATCATCCGTTTTAGCATCTACCGCCGCTTTTAGTCGGTCGACCATTTCGGCGGTGCTGACGATCTCTTTATTGGGCCTATGGCCACAACGTTTAGCGGCAACTTGGTCTTCAATATGAACCGCCGCGACACCAGCGCGAATGCTTTCTTTGATGGTGCGAGCAATGTTGAACGCGCCGCCCCAGCCTGTGTCTATATCGATCAGTAGTGGTGTATCTACCACCGCCGTAATGCGCCGGGCGTCTTCAAGGACATCATTCATGCTGGTCATGCCCAGGTCGGGTAATCCGTATGATGCGTTGGCGCAAGCGCCGCCAGAAATGTAGATGGCTTGATGGCCTATCTTGGTCGCCATCAAGGCGGTGTATGCATTAATAGTGCCCATGATTTGTAAGGGTGAATTATCAGCTAAAGCTTGCCTAAAAAGCTGACCTGGCGTTGTTTGGCTCATCAATATAGTCCTCTATGATTAACGAATTAGTGTTTGGGGGTTAAGGCTGGTCTAAAGAGCCAGTTTCCGAATCGTTTAAGGCATCTCTAATAGATGCTTTGGCCCGAGCAATATGCTTTCTCATAAGCATTTCAGCAAGTTGAGGGTCACGCTGTTCGATTGCATAAATAAGTTGCTCGTGTTCGATTAAGGCGCGGTTCGACCTTGATTTGAAACGGCTTGTTTGGAATCGAAACATGCGAATCAAGTGGTATAACTCGTCGCATAATTGGTCGGTGAGTAATCGGTTGCCGCTGCCCTTAATTATTTGGTAATGAAAATCAAAATCACCCTCGGTTTGCATGTACTCGCCGGGGTTCTCTTGGGAATGCTGACGATGAAGTTCAAGCAGGGCTCGTAACTTGGCGATGTCTTCTTCGCTCATGTTCTCGGCCGCCAATGCGGCCGCTTTACCTTCTAAGGCCTCACGCACATCGTAGAGCTCTAATATACTGTTCAATTCGAGTGTGACCACGGTCGCGCCAACATGGGGCACGTGTCGAACTAATCGCATTGCCACCAGTCGGCGAATGGCCTCTCTTAATGGCCCGCGACTGACTTGGAACTGTTCTGCAAGTTTTGGTTCGTTGAGCTTTTCGCCTGGCGCGATTTCTCCCTTAATAATCGCTTCGCGCAACGCAACAGTCGTTTGACCACTTAGCGTTTTGTCATCATGCGCAGAATTATTATCAATTGTCTGTGAGGAAGAGTCGATCATAGTAGGCAGGAGTGTGCCGACCCCTCTCTTTATTGTCAACAATATTATCGTTTTTGATGAATTTTAAGGACCATTTAGTCCATTTTATTACAATGTGTATACAATGCGTCTTGTTTTCTGCCGCGGCGCTGATGTAATGTAAGCTCCTTAGCCGTTCGTTTACTGTTCCCACTCTTAAGTCTATTAAATGCTAGGGCCGATTCACTTTGATGCGATTTTCAGTATAAGTTCTGAAAGCACGGCTTTAGCTTTACGTCTGCCTGGGTTCTTGCTGATGGCAAATTGCAGCACGCTGCCTGAAACTATTTGAGCAATGTATTTGGCTTGCAAGCCGCTGGCGATTTCATTTCGTTGTTCCGCATTCTTAATGATCTTGCTAACCATGCGGGCATAAGGTGCGCGAAAGTACTTATTGCTTTGCGCTAACTCGTCATTGTTGTTGGCCACTTCAGAGGCTAGAATTAAAAAGCCCTTAAGCACATTGGGTTGATGTAAAGCGTCGATCGTTAACTCCAAAAATTGCTCAATGTCGTCCTTGAAATTACCGTTGTCTGGGGTTGGCCACTCATTGATATTTGGAAGCAGGGCCTCTTCGACGATGAGGTTTATATCACCTTCCCACCAGTTATATAAAACGTTTCGCGAGACCTTTGAGCGGCTGGCGATCGATTTAAGCGAAAGGGCTCTATAGCCTTTTTCTTCGATCAATTCTCGCGTTGCCTGCAATATCGCTTCGTGCTTAGTGCTGTCGCGCCGACGGCCTGCACTGCTTTCTTTTTTAGGGAGCGAAGTGTTTGATTTTGGGGCTGAGATTTTACTAGGCACTTTCGTTCAAAACGTTGCAGAACAACATGGTGAGGTATTTTGTAAATGGAGTTTAACTCAAACGTTGAGTAAAAGAGAATATTCACCAACCTTATACTCGGTTTAGTTAGTCTTAGTTGATTGACTTGCTTGTTGCAAACAAGTAAGTTTGCAGCGTAAATTCCAACTTAATAAACGTCTAGGTACTCATTAATGGCCGATTACAAAGCACCTGTTTCTGAAATTTCTTTTGTTATCAATGATTTATTGAATATAAATCAACTGACCTCGATACCTAGCTTCGCTGAAGCGACGCCGGATTTAATCGATGCAGTAATAGATGAAGCCGGTAAGTTTGCCGCCGACGTGATTGCACCAATCAACCGCATAGGTGATATTCAACACAGCAAGGCAAGTAACGGCGATGTTAAAACACCCGATGGTTTTAAAGAAGCCTACCAAATGTTTATCGACAATGGTTGGCTAAGCTTAGCTCAGCCAACTCAATTTGGTGGTCAAGGGCTGCCGTTTACCCTGCATATGGCAGCAAGTGAGTTTTGGAATAGCGCGAATATATCACTGGCACTATGCCCAATGCTCAGCGCTGGCGCTATCGATGCTCTGGTCGCGCATGGCAGTGACGAGTTACGTGAGAAGTTTTTACCTAATATGATTAGCGCCAAGTGGTCAGGCACAATGAACTTGACAGAGTCGCATGCCGGCTCGGATTTATCGAGTTTAAAAACCAAAGCGACGCCACATGATGATCACTACCTTATTAAGGGGCAGAAGATATACATCACCTGGGGTGAGCACGATATGACCGAGAATATTATTCATATTGTTCTCGCGCCGCTTGTCGATGCACCGGCTGGGGTTAAAGGTTTGTCGTTGTTTTTAGTGCCTAAATTTTTGCTTAACGACGATGGCAGCCTTGGTGAGCGCAATGATTTAACCGTGGTCTCTACCGAAGAGAAAATGGGTATTAATGCCAGCCCCACCTGCGTCATGAGCTTTGGCGATAACGAGGGTGCGGTTGGTTACATGATTGGTGAGCCAGGGCAGGGTTTAAATTGCATGTTTACTTTGATGAATCATGCGCGTTTAGAAGTCGGGCTTGAGGGCGTTGGCCTTTCTGAGCGCTCGTACCAAGATGCCTTAGAGTATGCCAAAACTCGTGTTCAAGGGCGTAATGCTGAGACCGGTGAAGCCACTACTATTATTGGCCACGCTGACGTGCAGCGCATGTTGATGCAAATGAAATCAATGACGGATGCTATGCGTGCCGTTTGCTTTGATGCATCGATCTCACATGATTTACGCGGTCATGCAAATACCGATGAAGAACGCCAATATCATTCAACTAAGTTTGCCTTGCTAACCCCGATTACCAAGGCATGGTGCACTGAGTTAGTGAACGAAGTTACATCCTTAGGGATTCAGGTTCACGGAGGAATGGGTTTTATTGAAGAAACAGGGGTGGCTCAACATTATCGCGACGCGCGCATTACCGCAATCTATGAAGGCACCAATGGCATTCAAGCAAGTGACTTGGTTGGCCGTAAGTTAAGGCGTGATAACGGAGCCGGCTTTAACGCCTTGATGGCCGAGATGGACGTCTCGATCGCGGCTGGCACTTCAGAGCCAGCGTTGCTTACTCAGTTTGTAAAGTATAAGGACGCGCTGCAAAATACCGCTCAGTACATCTTGGATAACGCGGCCAGCGACGCCGATTTTGAAGGGGCTGTTGCGTATAATTTCTTGATGCAAATGGGGTATGTTTGCGGCGCTTGGTACCACTTACGGTCTTTTGTTATTGCCCAGGCTAAGCTGCAAGCAAACCAGGGCGACGAACAGTTCTATGTTAACAAACAACTAGCGGCCAAATTCTTTATCAATCAAATGTTACCTCGAGCGAGTGCCTATGGCGATGCCGTGGTTGCTGGCTCAAGTATTGGCTGCGAGCTTAGCCCTGCGGCGTTTGCCTAATGATTTTTGTGCCACTTTCTTGTCAGCGGGTGATGCTTTTGATTGACCTTCAGGGTCGGTTATCGTGACCAGAGTGGTATCGTGACCAGAGCGGCGGCCATTAAAGACGCTCGGCTAACACAAGCTGAGCGAACTGAAATATCGGACATGAAAATGTTTGATGCGGCGGTTCGGCTAATTAATGAACGCGGCCCGGTGGGAACCAATCTTAGCGAAGTCGGAGTGCTGGCGGGCTACAGTCGCGGGCTCGCTAGCCATCGATTTGGCTCTAAAGATAACCTATTTAATTTCGTGGTTTTGAGAGTCGGTGACATATGGCTCGAGCAATTAAAAAATGCCACGACGAACCAGTTAGGTTTTGCTGCGATCGAAAAAGCCGTCGATCAACACTATCAAATCTGCGTTGATGCACCGGCTCATTTGCGAGCGTTTTATACGCTTTGGTTCGAGTCAGTAAATGCACAGTCGCAATTAGGAAACACGATCCAAAAAATTCATCAACGTCGTTTTCAAGACGTTGTGAATTGGGTTTTAAATGATTCACAAATTGGCGAAGCCGAAAAACGTGACGCCGATATTATTGCAGCACAATTCGGTGCATCAATCGTTGGTATTGTTTATTACTGGCTAACGAACCCTGAAAAAACTAAAGAAACCAAGCGTTTACACGATGGTCTTAAACACACAATGATGCGCTTATTAAAGTAGATACTCACTATGAATAACACCAAACTTGATGCTGTAAAAGGCTCCGCAAGTCCGATCCATAAAGCACCGTTGCGCTTTGTCACAGCGGCCAGCCTATTTGATGGTCATGATGCGTCGATCAATATTATGCGCCGCATTTTGCAATCGCAGGGCGTTGAAGTGATTCACTTAGCGCATAATCGATCGGTCGCCGAAGTGGTGCAAGCGGCACTCCAAGAAGATGTGCAAGGCATCGCCATGAGTTCTTATCAAGGCGGTCACGTTGAATACTTTAAGTACATGATCGACATGCTTAAAGAGAACAACGCCGAACACATTCAAGTGTTTGGCGGTGGCGGCGGTGTGATTATTCCTGACGAAATTAGAGAGCTTCATGCTTACGGTGTCACACGCATCTATTCGCCGCAAGATGGCATGGAACTCGGCTTGGTCGGCATGATCCAAGATATGGTGACTCGATGCTCAGGGCATGACCGAGCGCCGGTGCCATTAACTGAACTACAAAAGGATAAAACCGATTATCTTGCGCTATCACGCCTTATATCAAATATCGAAACAAATGTTTTAAATTCGAGCGAACTGGCAACCCTGAGACTCGCGTCAGGTTCTCAACCTCCGGTGCTTGGCATTACCGGCACCGGTGGCGCGGGCAAATCGTCATTAACCGATGAAATGATTCGCCGTTTCAGAGTTGACTCGGGCGATAGCGCACGCATTGCTGTGTTAGCGATTGACCCAACTCGTCGTAAAACAGGGGGGGCCTTACTCGGTGACCGAATTCGTATGAATTCGATTTATCAAGAGAATATCTACATGCGCTCGATCGCAACGCGTGGTTCGAGTGGCGAAGTGCCGGAATCACTAAGCGATATCATTGCCGCGGTGAAGTGTTTTGATTTCGATTTAATCGTAATTGAGACCCCTGGAATCGGCCAAGGTGATGCGGGTATTGTGCCTTTTGTTGATGCCTCAATGTACGTCATGACACCCGAGTTTGGTGCGCAAAGTCAGCTAGAGAAGATCGATATGCTCGACTTCGCAGACGTGGTCGTGATTAATAAATTTGATCGAAAAGGCGCGGCCGATGCCTTGCGCGACGTGTCAAAGCAAGTGCAACGTAATCAAGAGGCGTGGGACAAAGCGCCGTCAGAGCTTCCTGTATTCGGCTCGATAGCCTCTCGCTTCGGTGACGATGGTGTTACAGCGGCTTATCATGGTTTGTTGCATGTTTTGAGAACCAAGGGTTTGCGTGAATGGACCTCGTTATTACCGTTTAACGACAACCGCACACCATCAGAGCGTTCGGTGATTGTGCCGAGTTCGCGGCAACGATATTTAGCTGAAATCAGTGAATCTGTAAGGGCCTATCATGCCAGTGCAGAGGCCCAAGCCTTGATTGCCAGCGAACGCCAAGCGTTGCAAACATCACAAGGTTTGTTGGCAACACAAAATGCCGAATTGACAAACCTAATAGATCAACGCACTGAGCAAATCAGTACTGAAAATAAAAATCTATTGACCAACTGGGCGTCGGTTAAGCAGGGCTACGAAGGTCAAATTCGTGTCGACACCTTACCCAATGGCAAAGAGATTAAAACCGAGCTTACTCGTGAAAGCCTATCGGGCACTATTGTGCCACGCGTATCGTTACCTAAGTATCGAGACGCAGGTGAGTTATTGCGTTGGATGAAACGCGAAAACCTACCCGGTTTCTTCCCTTACACCGCTGGTGTCTTTCCGTTCAAACGCGAAGGCGAAGACCCCGCGCGCATGTTCGCCGGCGAGGGCGACCCAAAACGTACCAATTTACGATTTAAGAAACTGTCAGAGCACGCGCCGGCCAATCGTCTATCAACCGCATTTGACTCGGTCACCTTGTATGGGTTTGACCCAGCTACGCGGCCAGACATCTACGGTAAAATTGGTAATTCAGGGGTGTCTGTTGCCACCCTAGATGATATGAAGCAATTGTTTGATGGCTTTGATTTATGTGCCCCGTCAACTTCCGTGTCGATGACGATCAATGGCCCGGCGCCAACTATCTTAGCGATGTTCTTGAACACCGCGATTGACCAGCAAGTTGACTATTTTGTTGAGGATAATGATCGCCAGCCAAGTACACAAGAATTCGCCGAACTCAAATCTAACGCATTGAGGCAGGTGCGTGGCACGGTTCAGGCCGATATTCTCAAAGAAGATCAAGGTCAAAACACGTGTATTTTTTCAACTGAATTTAGTCTTAGAATGATGGGTGACATTCAACAGTATTTTATTGAAAACGAAGTGCGAAATTTTTACTCGGTTTCGATCTCTGGCTATCATATTGCCGAAGCCGGCGCTAACCCGATATCTCAACTAGCCTTTACCTTATCCAATGGGTTTACCTTTGTTGAGACTTATTTAGCACGAGGCATGCACATTGACGATTTTGCCGGTAACTTATCGTTTTTCTTTTCTAACGGTATGGACCCCGAATACACCGTGATTGGCCGAGTGGCCCGTCGAATTTGGGCGGTGGCGATGCGTGAAAAATACGGCGCCAATGCCAAGAGTCAAAAACTGAAATATCATATCCAGACCTCTGGTCGTTCATTGCATGCGCAAGAGATGCAATTTAATGATATTCGAACCACCTTGCAGGCATTGCTGGCGATTAACGATAATTGTAATAGTCTGCACACCAATGCTTACGACGAAGCGATCACTACACCCACCGAAGAGTCAGTTCGAAGAGCCTTAGCTATTCAATTGATTATTAATAGAGAATTTGGCTTGTCGAAGAATGAAAATCCAAGCCAAGGAGCCTTCATTGTCGACGAGTTAACCGATTTGGTTGAAGAGGCTGTACTTCAAGAATTCGAGCGAATTTCTGATCGTGGCGGTGTGTTAGGTGCGATGGAAACCGGCTATCAGCGCAGCCGTATTCAAGAAGAGTCGATGAAGTATGAAACGAAAAAGCACGACGGTAGCTACCCGCTAATCGGCGTGAATACCTTTCTACCAGAGACCGCTGAAGAAGAGTTTAAAATTGAGCTAGCTCGTTCTACCGAAGACGAAAAAATAAGCCAAATTGATCGCTTAGCCGATTTCCAAAATCGGCACTCAGATAAATCAGAAGAAACAATTGCCATGGTCAAACGAACAATCAGCGAGAACGGCAACGGTTTTGAAGCCTTAATGGAGGCGGTACGAGTCTGTTCACTGGGTCAGCTCACTGACGCGTTCTTTGAAGTCGGCGGTCAATACCGTCGCAGCACTTAAAACTGACTTAGAACGTAGTCGCCTATGAAGAACGACAAGCCGATAGTCACCGAGCCAGATACACTCGCTTGGCCGATCCCCGTACTCGAAGAGAACCTTCATTATTATATGGAAGGTGGCTTGATGGTGCTTACCGAAGCCTATCATTTGGCGCGCGGGCGTTGCTGCGGCAATGCTTGTCGCCATTGCCCGTTTGAGCATGTCAATGTGAGGCCGCGATAGTGATCAATATTTCAACTCCTGATCTATGCGACGCACACGAGGCGCAAATCGCGGCAGGTTCAGTCAAGGTGCTCGACGCCATTTTCAACAACTATGGCGGGCATGATTGCTTCTTTGGACAAGCGGTAACGATTAAATGCTTTGAAGATAACTCAATCGTTAAACAACTCGTTGGTACACCCGGCAAGGGTCGCGTTGTCGTGATGGACGGCGGCGGTTCACTGCGAAGGGCGATATTGGGCGACATGCTGGCCGAAAATGCCGCATCAAACGGCTGGGCCGGCTTGGTGATTAATGGGTGCATAAGGGATTGCAATGAAATAGCCGCAATTGACCTTGGTGTTAAAGCACTAAATACGCACCCGATGAAAACTGAAAAACGCGGTTTGGGTGATTTGAATATAGATGTGACATTTGCTGGGCAGACTATACGCAATGGAGAGTGGGTTTATTCTGATAACAATGGCATTTTGGTGAGTGAGGAGAAACTCGATTTATAGCTTTTGCCGATTATTAACGGCGCTATAAATGGTTTTCTTTATGCGGCACTTGGCCGGATTAAACTGTCTTTGGGAGCGGCTATTGACCTAAGTGGATGTAGTCGGTTAGGGTTCGATTACCAAAACTCACAATAAAGGGATTTTTTCATGATTTTCCCTAACTCCCTATGATTTTCCCTAAAAAAATACGCAGCCTCTCTCTATTATGTTCTTCAATGCTGGTATTAACCGCTTGTAGTACTGAATACAGTGCCTCCGAAATATCGGTGTCTGACCAAGGTGCTTTTGTTGAGCGTGGCTCTGACGACAAGCTCGATGGCGCAGTGGTAATCGAAAAAAATACCGGTGAACGGTTAAGCGTCGAATTCAGTGACGGAATGCCAAGCGGCGATGTTGAAATGCACAACGCGTCCGGCGATGTGGTATTACGATCTCATTTTGTGGCAAAGGATGTCCAGCGCAGCGGCTCTGGCTTCATGAATGAAATTCTCGAGAAAAATGCCGCGAGCCTAGGAACTAACGATTATTTAGATCTATTTGAAGAGTTTGCTGAGTATGACGGTGATTATTTGAAAATAGATTCAAACAATAAAAAAACCAACGGCCACTATGACAAGGGTGAAAAAGATGGCCGCTGGCAAGTCTATTGTGACAACGCCCAACTCCAAAGTGATCGAACGTTTGCACGTAAGCCTGGTGATGACGACGATGCCGCTTTGATTAAAGTGGCTGATGAGTTAGTTAACACCTGCAATGGTGATGTTTTGCTATTGGCTAATCGTGATAAGCAGGGGCGGCTACAAGGCGCCTATGTTGAAAATAGTAGTGGCTCTAGGTATGGCTCAGCTGATAGTCCTGATAAGCCGTTGCCTAAGTATCAACGTAACTATATTGACGGCGAACTCGATGGAGAGCAAAAAGAATTTGATCGCTACGGCCTCATAAGAATCGAGAACCAATTTAAAAATGGCGTAAAACAAGGGGTTGAGAAAATTTACTCGTCGAGCCAGAACTATCAAACCAAAGCACAGGAACACTGGCTGTCTGAAACGAAAAATTACACCAATGGGCAACTCAATGGAAGCTATACCCGTTTTGATCAACAACAACAACCACTAGAGTCGGGTCAGTATCAAAATGATCAAGCGACGGGCACTTGGGCTCTGGTGAATTATTCACGGCATAGTCAACAATTTGTTGATCATGATTCAACAAACTTTATTCTTGAAAAAGCGAAAGCATTTAAGCAGGCGTGTTATTTACCTCAGTCAAATTTCAGTGGAACCGTTAGCTGGGCGGGCAGGAGCCAAGGCGATTTGGCGAATTGTGAGTATTACGTAGAAAATAGTGTTGTAGATATAAACAAAAAATTAGCGCTCGATGTGCGAGGCCCGTTTGAGAAATCGGGCGAGTGGACCTACGCCGCTATCACGGCCGCCCCGAAGACCTATGCCTATATGAAAAAACACGGTCTGAAGACTCGAGTGTCGGATAGCCGTGGGCGCACACGTTTGCATGCCTGTTTAACTCAATTACGCACACAAAATAGACGCTCTGTTCCTTGTACTGCAGAACAAGCGATTGCTTATATTGCTGATGTTGACGTCGATCAAGTTTCTAATATCGGCACAGCATTGTACCAACTGGCATTGGAACGAAATTCCAACACAGGTCGCCCAGCGGTTGTTAATGCTGAGTTGAAAATTGCTAAAGCCTTGATCGATAACGGCGCAGATGTTGATAAAGTAAATCTTAAGAAAAAAACGCCGTTAATGTTTGCCGTGGCTAATAGAGAGTATGCGCTCGCGGAAATGATTCTAGATGCTGGCGCCTCAGTGTCAGGGGTAGATAGTCAAGGGCTGAGTGCCTTGTCATATTTCTTTCTGGGCAATAGAAATCGTTGGCTTAAATCTAAAGTGAGCGCGCAAGGCACACGAGTATTAGCGAAAATGATTGCCCTGGGCGTAGATACTGACGCGGTTGTGTTTGACAACAAAACCATACGTGACCTTTCCGAAGAACATAATAGCTTGCATCACATTCAGACCTTAAAAGACGCGAATGCCATGTCATCGCAATTTAAAGATACCTTGAATGCCGAATTTAACAAGAGACAGAAAGCGGGCGCATCTGACCAAAAAAAGCAAACATTGCCTGAAACTGACGCATTGGCTGGCGTTGAAGAATCATCTGAAACTGAAACATTGATAGACGCTAACGCGTCGATTGAAGAGCCTGTTATTGATAGTAAGGTCTCTACTCAAACGCCTGCAACCTTAGGTGTGAGCGCTAATCAGGCCGTCGCACCATCAGGAGCACCATCAGAGGTAACGGCTCAATCAGGTGAACAAACTACCGCTGCAGAACCAGAGATTTTCGGGGGTGAAGTGAATACGCCATCGGTGAATGACAGTGTTTTGCCAGTCAGTCAATCTCAATCAGCACAAAGTGAGGCGAACACCAAAGCCGAGCGCTTATTGCAAGAGCAAGCTGATTTTTTAGTCATTCAAGCTCGCGAACATATCGCCAACTTACGATTAAAAACACCTAAGAGTAATAGTGCCTTAGGTAGTCTAGAGCAGCTCAAACGTATTGACCCCCAAAGCCCAGAAATCGCAGAGATTGAAAAGGAAATTGGCGATAAATACTTGAGTTTGGCATCCGCAAAAATACGACAAGGAGATAAGGCGGGGGCACAAAAACACGTAACCTCGGCCAGCCTATTTATTGTCGATAAAGAACAGCTAAAAGAGTATCAAGCTAGGGTTGATGGGGTTCAAACCAAGCGTGTCGAATCCGTTTCTAAGGCGCCCGCCAATACTTCAAACGCGAGTCGGTCAGCCGAACCGGCACCAAAGGTCAACTTGATTTGCAAACCGGTTGTGAAAGTCATTGGTGTTCCACTACTCGGTCGAACCTTAATCGCACGTCAGTCTTTGCCTATGTCTAAGCAAGAGATTTTAAGCAAATCTTTACCCTGGATTCAACGCGATTATTCTAATGTTCAGCAACGAGAAAACAGTATTACCTTTGAACAAGCGACTAAGCGCAAGCCAATTACGGTTGAGTTAGAAGTACTGAGCGATGGCAACAACACACAGTTGAGCGTCACTAGCAAAACTCCTCCTGGTCTAGTCGTTAAGAAGTCTGCGTACAAAAATACCTTTTGCGAATTGTTAGCGACATTCTAAAGCTTCGTCTAGCGTTAAATTTAATAGAAAAGCCCGTCAGAAAATTTCTAACGGGCTTTTCACTAGACTTTGTGTAGCCAATAAAACAGTGTTTTACAACACTATTTTTTGAATGACAGTAATACTTGTTTAGTCATTTGTTCTGTACTTATAAACGCCCAGTTATACGATTCGAGCGGTGCTAATGGGTTGGCTTTTAGAATGTCTTCATCACTCTTGCCA
>JALZVW010000068.1 GCA_023301745.1 Arenicella sp.
GTCTTCATCGTAAGTGAAGATGGCTTCGGCCGAATTTTCCGAAACGAGCCTCAAAACACCCCCGTTATTACCATTTCTAGATGCCGAGCCACCCAATACAACGGGCGTATTGCTAAAGCAGTTAGCCGGAAACGCGGCGCCTTCACCTGTCGTTGCGCCGTTGTCATGCCCATCAACATTGCCGCCATTTACCGCCGCGTAGATCACCGAAGCAGGTCCGCCTGCGCCAATCGTACTAAAATCTAATTCTTGGCAACCATTTTGCTCGGCCGCGAGATAACAAATCGTTTCACCACTGTTTAGAAAACCGCTACCTGCTTCTAAGCGGTCGACACTCCAGTTAAAGCCGGTGGTTGTTAAGCTGCCTGATTCTACCGAGGCCTCAAGGAATTCTGGTTCACCGCCAGGTAGGTCTTGACCACCTTGAATAGTGTTATTGGTTGAACTAATTTGAGTTAATAACGACGGGGTAGTGGTAAACGGCGTTGCGAACGCTTGAGGTGCGAATACTTGTGTTTGATCGGTGCGGCGCAAGCAATTATCGCAATTAGGGCCAAACACCTGAGCGGCAACAAACGAACAAGCCGATTCAAATCTAACCGTATCGTTACTTCCGACTACGGGCACATTTAAGGTGCCGTTAATCGTTGCGATGTAGTTGAAATTTACCGCGGGGCTGTTTCTGTCTTCACTGAGCGGCGTTTGTTGACTTATGGGTTCTAGGCATGCGGCTTGAAAGCCTGTATTGCTGACGCCTCGAATTCTAATGGTACAAGGGTCATCATCTGCACCAGCACCGAATTCGGGTGTCATGGGGAAAATATTTGGTGTAATACCTGCAGCAAACGGCACATCAAAGAGAATTTGAGTAAATGGTGATTGAGTTGTCGCGGTTGTCGTTGTTGCCGATAGAGAGCCTGTGCCTACGATGAATTCGCTTTGCGCGAATACCGAGCGATTAGCTAATAACACGACCATAATACTCAGTAAAAGCAATGCTTTTGGCGTTTTGATATTCATTTGATAGCGACTCCCCCAACTAATACTTGGGATGTAGTGGTGACTGTTTAATAGACCCGCAGTGTAGGTTAATCCTTTGTTAACCGACTTATATGATTGACAGTATGCCTTGTTAAGAGCGCGCAGAGGGTCAAATATTGTGACATTTAGGGTGTTGGTTTACCCCTAGTTAGTTTTTATTTTTCGGCAGATGGTTCAATTCACATCATTAAATCTTGTTTACTAATTAGCTGATAGATTAAAAAAAGCCCAAATCGAATCAACGAAATGGGCTCTTAGGGCTGGGCGTAAGTAAATTACACTTTCATTGTCTTTTTTACCGGCAGGTCACGTATTCGAGTCCCTGATGCATGAAAAATAGCATTCGTAATACTCGGTAGAATTGGCGGTAAGCCGGGTTCACCCACGCCGCCAGGTGCGTCGTTAGATTTGATTAAATGAACATAAAGATCAGGCACTTGCGGCATACGAGAAACAGGGTAGTCGTAGAAGTTATTTTGCACAATTGCGCCATCTTTCATTGTGATTTCACTTTCCAGTGCCATTGATAAGCCCATGATCATCGCACCCTCCATTTGTGAACGAACTCGATCTGGCGTAATTACCAAGCCGCAATCAATTGCCGTGTGCATTTCAAGCACCGTTACTTTGTCGTCGATCACACTGACCTTAGTGGCGGCCGCCGCATAAGAATTAAAACTCGCTGCGATACTGATACCCCAGCCTTGGCCGTCAGGCAGTTTTTCGCTAGCGCCACTTTTAGTAACCACTTCGTTCAGCACGCCTTTAAATCGGGCTATTTCTAGCAAGTATTCTTCTTTATCGGCCTGACCATAGTGTGTGTAGCCTTCAAAGCCTTCGCCTCGTGGGTCAAACTTACGGTCTTTGCCCAATAAATTCAGCCACATTTTTTGAGTACTGATACCCGCCTTATTTGCCAGCTCATCAACAAATGACCCCAGCGCGAAGGCGTTGTTGATATTGCCAACCGAACGTAACCATCCGGTTCTTACGTGAGTGGTTATTTCGGGTGTCTCACAGCTTAAGTTTTCGATGTTAAAGGGAATATCAGCAAAGCCCAGTGATAGGTCGCCGTTAGTCAGGTGCGTTGTCTTGTCGTCAAAGATCCATGCGATAGGCGGTGCTACAACGCGTTGAATCCAGTGGTCACTGCGGTTGTCGTCAGTGAGTTCGGCTTTGATGTAGTTAGCCGCCGTGGAGTGATAAAAGCCATGTTTTACATCGTCTTCTCGACTCCAGACAACTTTAACCGGTTTGCCAGTCGCCTTCGCTAGTTCGACGGCTTCGACGGTAAAGTCATTTTTGCTTTTACGGCCAAATGCGCCGCCCATCAGTGTGGTATTAAATTCAACTTTGTCGTAGTCAGCCTCTTCGTCTAGGCCAAGTTCTTCGAGAACTAAACGTTTGCCCCATTGAGCTGCTTGTGTGCCACTCCATACACGGCACCGGTCGCCTTCGATGACCGCGGTCGCTGCTGGGGTTTCCATCGACATATGATGGTGATACGGCACAGTGTAGGTAGCTTCAATCGTTCTACTAGCGTTAAAGGTGTGCGAATAAACATCACCTTCAACACGTGCTTCTTTACCTTTGCGGGCGACTTTTTTTACTAATTCAGCCTTGTAGGTTTCCGAATCATGCGACACATTAGGGCCATGGTCCCATTCAACTTTAAGCTTTTTTCGGCCTTCGATTGCGGCCCAAGTATTGGTCGCCAGCACGGCGACGCCAGAGACAGGCTTTACGTTCACCGGAAAGCTTCGATCCTTTAGCTGAATGACATCAACCACACCGCTGATTTTTTTTGCCTCGCTGGCATCAAACGATTTCACCTTGCCACCGACCACCGGTGGGCGTTCGATACTCGCGATTAGCATGCCAGGCAGCTGTATGTCTTGAGCATAAGTGGCTTTGCCGGTGACGATTTTTTCTAAACCTTGTAAAGCAATATCTTCTTTACCAATCAGTGTGTAGTCGGCTCTGCTTTTTAGTTCTAGTGAGTCTAGATCTGGCAATGGTAGCTTAGCCGCCGCTTCAGCCAACTCTGCGAAAGAAAGGCGCCTAGATTTATAGATCACCTCATGGTTTTGAGTTCTAACCTTGCTTTTTTTTACGTTCCATTGATTCGCCGCAGCCTGCTCTAAAAGGTCACGAGCGACCGCACCCATTTGCCGTATGTGGGTAAAGTGCTTACGAATAGACGCTGAGCCACCGGTGCTTTGATCACCGTATTTTGGGTCCGCATTACCGAGAATGGCATTGACCTGGCTCCAATCTGCCCCGAGTTCGTCGGCGATGATCTGTGGCACACTCGTGAGAATACCTTGGCCCATTTCAGCCCGGTGGCAAATAATGTCAACGCTACCGTCGTTCTTGATTGTGACAAACGCACCTAGTTGCTCACCTAATCCGTCACTTTTAGGGAGCACTGCTTGAGCGACAGCCGAGGTGCTTAGCCCCAGGCCGCCAAATGCGCTGCCTAACATCAAGGCGCCGCCGGTACGGCCCGTTAGAGCAATGAATTGTCGGCGATTAAGAATGCTTACCTGACTCATGATTTTGCCTTTTGAATGTTTTCAGCGGCTTCTTTAATCGCTTTCTTGATTCTAGGATAGGTTCCACAGCGGCAAATATTACCTTGCATAGCCGTTTCAATATCCGAGTCGGACGGCGCATCATTAGATTCTAGCAAGGCGGCGGCGCTCATCATTTGCCCACTCTGGCAGTAACCGCATTGAGGCACTTTGTTGGCAAGCCATGCCGCTTGCACCGGATGCATTGCGTCATCATTACCCAGACCCTCAATGGTGGTGATGGTTTTTCCTTGCGCGGCCGAAAGAGGCGTTACACAAGATCGAATCGGCGCGCCATTCAGATGTACAGTGCAGGCTCCACATAGGCCTAGCCCGCAACCGAATTTAGTTCCTGTGAGTTCAGCGATATCGCGAATTGCATACAAGAGAGGCATTGCTGGATCGGCGTCTAGCGACAAAGCCTTGTTGTTGAGAGTGAGTTTAACCATGAGTTTATCCAAGTCTTGAGATTCGAAGTAGTGAACTATCAAACAGGTGATGCATAAAATCGCATTATAGCGTTTATACTGAAAGGCTTAGTGACAAAGCTGTGTGTTTGACCCAACTAATTAGCTAACTTGGTTTTGGTATCTATGGGCCTCTTCGACCACCATTGCATGCCGGCGGGCGAGAGCCGATTGATCTTTGTCGTAGCCACCACCAATCACCGTTGCTAGAGGAATATTTAACGATCGAACATTCTTAATAACCATTGCTTCGCGGGCTCGAATGCCGTCTGAACTGATATTCAGCATGCCGAGTGGGTCATGCTCGTAAACATCGACTCCGGCATCAAATATTACTAAATCTGGCCGACTGATATCGAGTGCGCGATCTAATGTGTGATCTACTATTTGTAGATATTCTTGGTCACTAACGCCTTTGGGTAAGTCGACATCAATATCGCTTTTGGCTTTTCGGTGAGGAAAATTCTTCTCACAATGAATTGAACAAGTGGTGATTTCTGGAACGTTCTGCAATATTGCGGCGGTGCCATCACCTTGGTGCACATCACAATCGAAAATTAGCACTCGTTGAACTTTTGATTGAGCTAGTAAGGCCAATGACGCAATGGCTAAGTCATTTAATATGCAATAGCCTGATGCGAAATCATGATGCGCGTGATGGGTTCCTCCCGCTAGATGGCAGGCTAGGCCATGCCTAAGTGCCAAACCGGCGGTTAAAAGCGTGCCATTAGGTGCGATTAAGGTTCTCTTAACTAGGTCTGTTGACCAAGGCAGGCCCATTCTTCGAACCTCTTTGTCGCTTAATTGACCACTGATAAATCGAGTTAAATACTCAGGGCAGTGAGCAAGCTCTAATAGATCTTGGCGTGCCTTACCTGGGCGGTAGGTATTTTGCTTGGTGGCGATGCCCTGTTTTTGTAGATGTTCAAGCAATAATTCAAATTTCCGCATTGGAAACCGGTGTCGCTCAGGAAAGCCAAAGCTGTAGTGAGGGCTGGAAACTAAGGGTAGCGTCATTTAAATTGTTTATCTTAACTTGGTTTGTTCAACATCAACTTCATTGTAAACGATGCTGATCGTTGTATTGTATTTCAGGCTGCATGTGAGATGCTCAGGCTTACTGCAATAGCAATTAGATTACTGAAATTAGAAGTGCAAATAATACTCCCCATCGTTGGCCTATTTTTACTTGGCTTTTTTGCTCGCCGCTTGGTTCCTGAGCCAGCGGGTCTGGTCAAATGGTTGAATAACTTTATTCTCTATTTAGCAATGCCGTCGCTAATACTGCTTAAAGTTCCGGTACTCGCACTGTCGGCCGATATGATCATACCTGTTAGTGTTGCCTGGGCTTGGTTACTTGTCGGTTCGGCTATGGTAATCGCGTTATCGAGACTACTCGGTTGGCCCCGATCGACCGAAGGCGCTATGTTGCTCTTGGTGACGTTGGGTAACACGTCGTTCTTGGGCTACCCAATGGTGTTAGCTTTTTTCGATGATAAGGTATTAGCCTATGCTATTTTCTTTGATCAGCTAGGCGGCTTTTTGATTTTGAGCACCTTTGGAATGGTCGTTATTGCGGTGTATTCGCCGTTAGATACTCCGGGTGCCGGGAAAATACAGCTGCTTGAGATTGCCAAAAAGGTGTTCACCTTTCCGCCTTTGATAGCTCTAGCTTTAGCGCTATTTGCTCCGCTTGATAGTCTTCTCGTTTGGGCAAATAGTGCCTTGGAGCTTTCGAGTAAGTTGTTGATGCCGGCGGCGTTGTTTGTACTGGGTGTGCAGTTTCAACCTAAGCTTTTACCGGAACACAAAGTGCCCTTGGCCGCGGCGATCACCTTGAAAATGGTGGTCGCGCCGATACTCGCATTGTTGATTCTGCTAAGCTTTGGAATTACTGGCGACGTGCGCACTGCGACTATCTTCGAAGCGGCTATGCCGAGTATGATTACGCCAGGCTTAATGGCAATACATGCAGGCATCGCTCCGCGTTTTATTGCCACCTTATTAGGTTATAGTACGGTATTCGCGTTCGTCTCATTACCGCTTATCGCATGGCTCTTACACCTTTAGTATTTCACTCTTTAGTACCGCATTTATGACGTTCAAGCTTTCAATCTTAGATCAATCGTTTACCCGCTCGCCAGATCAGGCACCGCGGGCGTTTCAAGAAACCATTGAAATGGCCCAATTGGCTGAAAGCTTGGGTTATGTGCGGTTCTGGGTATCCGAACACCATGGCTTTCATACACTTGCAGGCAGTGTGCCCGAAGTCTTGATTGCCGCCTTGGGCGCCGCTACAAAGTCTATCCGACTTGGCTCGGGGGGTATTATGCTGCCGCATTATAGCGCCTACAAAGTCGCCGAGACGTTTTCAGTGTTGGCTAACTTATATCCCGGTCGAATCGATCTTGGTTTAGGTCGTGCGCCAGGCGCTGATATGTCGACGGCGGTAGCGTTAGCAACCGATGGCCGACCAAAGTTTGAACGTTTTCCTCAACTGGTAGAAGCGCTGACCGGCTACCTTAGAGACGATGTATCTTCACCGGTGGTGAGCCCTAAACCACCAACTGACTTGCCTATATGGATGTTAGGCTCAAGTGCTGATAGCGCCGAGTTGGCGGCGCAAAGAGGCTTGCCATATAATTTAGGCTTGTTTATTAACCCTGAGGCTGACAACCGCTTGATAAGGTTGTATAAACAGTATTTTCAAACTAACGGTGATACCGCTAAACCGCATGGAATGATAACGATGAGCGTCTTTTGTGCCGATACCGAAGAGGTCGCCAAAGCGCAACAACTTGCATTTGACGTTAATTTTTTCCGCTATATTACAGGCCAGTACAGCGGCGATAATAATGGCTGGTTAACACCCGATGAAGCGCAGCTATTCCCTATGACACCGCCGTTAGAAGGGTTTATTTCATCTCGTAATCAGAGTCGTGCTGTGGGTAATCCGGATCAGGTGCGCCAGAAAATAAGGAGTATGGCCAACACTTATGGCGCTGATGAAGTGATGGCTGTTACTAATATGTATTATTTTGAAGATCGTAAACGTTCCTTTGAATTACTTATGCAAGCATTTTCATAAGTCGCGAGACCTTGATGTTAAAGACGTTTCATAATACCAATGCCAGCGTATTCTCAAGTTGGATCTAGCAATGTTTGAGACATGTAAGCATCTCCAGGTAAACCTTGAAATAACCCGTGGTAATATTTTATGACTAAGCTAAACAAAGATCAAACGGCTTCGATTCCTCTCGGCCTAGCCTTCGCGCTGTTTGGGTTTGCGGTTTATTCGACCCATGACGCGGTAGTGAAATCTCTACAAGGCTATCATGTGTTCCAAATCGTATTTTTTGCCATGTTGTTTAGTTATGTGCCATTTTCGATTGCGCGCATTATCGAAAATAAGCCGCAATCAATGTCGCCAGCAAATCCTGTCTTATTGGTAACCAGAGCGCTGTTGCATGTAGGGGCATTGTGTTTTTCATACTATGCATTCTCTACCTTGCCCATGGTTCAAGCCTATGTAATTTTATTTTGCACACCGTTGATCATATCGGTGCTCGCTATTTGGTTTTTGGGTGAACGAATTGCCTTACCTCGATGGATCGCGATTGTGATGGGTTTGGTGGGCGTGATTATCGTATTGAGGCCGTCAGTGGATACGGTGCAACTGGGGCACCTAGCTGCTTTAGGTGCTGCAATTTGTGGTGGTTCAAGCGCGGTGATCTCACGTAAAATCAGTGCCAGTGAAAATATGGCTACGATGATTTTGTTCCCATTGTTGGCGACGATTCTTGTCTCTGGCAGCGCTCTATATTTTGTCTATGAGCCAATGCCGATAACTGATCTAGGGTTAATGTTCTTGGTTGGCGCACTCGGCTTGCTTGGCCAGTACTCGGTTATATCCGGGTTCAAGCTTGCACCCGCCGCTTATATTGGGCCGATGCAATACAGTCAAATAGTGTGGGCGATTTTCTATGGCTACGTGTTTTTTAACGAGTCGGTTGATAAGTGGGTCATTATTGGGTCGTTAATAACTATATTGTCTGGGGTGATTATTATCTGGCGAGAGCGCGCTGTATCTAAAGTGCAAGCTAACGTGAATACCCGCAATACTCGTATGGTGAGTGCCCCGATGATCAAACAGGATAAGTTCGATGAAGAAGACTGGCTTTAGTAGTACCCAGCTTCAATTTGGATCATTAATATTTACCCTTACCGATATTTTCATCTAAAAACTCAAGCAATTGTTCGAAGACTTTGGTTCTGTTTTCGATGCTAAATGCACCATGGCCCGAGTCATTTAAGTATAACCACTGGGCCGGGTTATTCGCTTTCTTTAAAGCAGCCCTCATTTTTTTAGAGTGATAACTGGGTACGCGAATATCTTCATCGCCATGAATGAGCATCACTTTTGCCTTTATTTTGCTTGCGTGGGTGAGAGGTGACTGCTCTCTAAGATCGGCACTGTCAGAGCCAAGCACTTCTTCGAGGTAGCTCCGGCCTCGAAAGCCGATAGGTATATCGCCTTTGACTTTCATTGCCTCTAAATCGTAAACACCCACATTGCCGATGGCGCACCGATATAAATCTGGCGCTCTGACCGCTGACATGAGTGCTGCGTAGCCGCCGTAACTACCACCGTAGACGCAGATTTTTTCTGGGTCGGCGTGGCCTTGTTCAATGGCCCATTGGGTCGCGTCGACTATGTCATCGATCATCACCTTGCCCCATTTCTTATAGCCTTGCTTTTCGAACGCGCCGCCATAACCACCGCTGCCTCGAAAATTAATTTGTAAAACGCTATAGCCTCGGCTTGCCAAGAGCTGAATTTGTGGATCATAGAATGGGTAATCACGTACACCGTGTGGCCCTCCATGTGGCAATACTACTAAGGGGTTCTTATTGGTCTTAGAACCCGATTTAGGAGCCGTTAAGTAGCCTCGAAGTTCTTGCCCATCTCTCGCGTTAAGGCTTATGGGGGCCATTGGCGTTAAGGTTCTTGGGTCAATCCAGGAGTAGTTCGCCCATAAGAAATCGGCTTTATTTGTTTTAGTATTGTAGAGGTAATACTCACCGGGGTTGGTATCACTCTTGACATTGAGTACTAATAATTCGCCATCGTGGCTGTAAGTTTGTATGTGAACCTCTTGACCGGCAAACGCTTTTTGTAATTTCTTATGGTGCGTTACTAGAGGCGACTGGGTATTGATCATTGAGTAATAGTAGCGGTGGCGATCAGGGTACGAGGTTCCTATTACAGGGTCGCCGTTTAGGTCAGTTTTCCAAAAATCTAATTGATGCTGATTATCAAATACTCTAGAGATTTTTTTGCTTGTTAGCTCGAGCTCAAACAGGCTGGAGATTTTCTGATTGCCCACCGACCCGGTTAAATAAATTTTAGTGCCGTCTTGGTTGATGCTTACTGGTTTTAGGGCGCCAGTTTCAATATTAAGCGTTGCTGAAATATCTTGCCAAGGCTGTTTCTTTGACGCACGGTATACCGCCTTTCGGTAGATAGAATCATCCGACCACGTGACAAAATTGACTGCGCCTTGATCGTTGGCGAATACTCGTGCACCGCGATATGGAATAATCTCTTTATTCTTCTTTCTACCGCTAATGACATCGAGCCTGCTTACTATTGGCCGTGTTTCTCGTCGGTCGTACCATGAATCTCCACGTTTTGACCAAGGGTACTCGACAACCAAAACATATTTATCATCACCCTTAAGAACGTTTAGCAGTTGGTGTGATGCATAAGAGTCTTCTTTAACACCCACTCGGCTACCGGTTATTAAATCATTGGCTCTATAGCCCGCGAGCATTTTATTAGCCTTACCGTCTACGTTTATGGCAAACAATTCACCGGTCGGTATTGGTGCATCAAAGCCGGAACGTTTTTCCGCAAAAGTGTAAATGAGGCGCTCATTATTTACCCAGTGAACGCTTGATACTTCATTCTTTTTTCCTGGCTTGACACCCCCCACAACTTTGCCGTCACTCAGGCGCATTGTGATCATGTAAACGGTACTGTCGTCGCGAATACGAGTGGCAACGTGTTGCCCGTCTGGGGATATTTTGATTTCTAAGTAATCACTATGCTTGACGAAATCGTTTAACGGTATCTTTTGATTTGGTGTTTGTGCAGACGCAATCGACACGACGATCAATGACAACAGAAAAATCGATGATAATAGAGTTTTGGCGTACAGCATGATGGTCTTCCCTGATCGGTCGGCTTCTCTAAAGCCTAGTAGTTATTAGTTCTGATTATTAACCCAAATAGTGGCGAATGGAAGTCAATTTTATAGCAATTGCTAGTATTAATTTTGTGTGACAATTGCCATGGCCTTAGTTATAATTCTGCCGCTAAAATAACGTCAAGAAAAATAAAAATAATGACCTTAAATGAGTTACTAACGGTGATCAGAGAAACACCTGATGCCGTCGACTTTAACGACGTAATGGATGTCGTACAAGATAGCTATCAATACAGAGAAACTGAGTTCACTAATGGTTTGGGCGATGCGGCGGTGGTAAACCGAGCGGGCACTAATGAAGGCTCGTGCAAAATTTTTTCCTTCGCGCAATTAAATCAACTAAATGAAGCTCAAACCTTAGCCTGCTTTGGCTCGTTCTATCGTGACGATGTATTGAAAAATTTAGACGGCAATGACCACCAGAATATCCGTAATTTCATCAAATACGGTTGGGCCGGTATCGCGTTCAGCGGAACAGCCTTACGCTAGTGGTGATTGGCCGAAATGTTTTGATTTCGAAAGCCGGTAAATCAAAATAGCGGCCTTTTGTGTATTCTTAAGTAGACTAGTGATATCGGCAACTTCGTCGTTAGTATGGCCACCACTGCCCATTAACCCTAAGCCGTCTAAGCTCATCTCTACCAAGCCTGCGGTGAATGAGATATCCGCAGCACCCGCATTTCGCGGGTTAACCGCGATCACTTTGTTATAGCCTAAAGACTCGCTGACATCGCTGTATAATTCCAACAAAAGCTTGTTACCAAAGGTTGGTGACATCGGTGGGTAACCTTCATCAAAGTTCAACGTTGCCGATGTGTGAGCAAGATTGTCGGCGGCAATGTCTTGCATGATTGATTTAGCATTATTAAGCTCTTCTAACGAAAGCGCTCGAATGCCTCCGGTTACTTTTGCGGTTCTAGCAATTACGTTATCTTTACCAAACGCGTCTCCTGTAGCGTTAGCTACGTTATGATTAATCGTGGTGCCGGCGATGATCATGCCTGGGTTGAATGTAAGATCACCCACTCCTGCGAGTTGCTCGCGAAACTCATTGAGTATTCGAGCGGTTTCAAACGCAGCACCGTAACCAACGTCAGGTTGAAATATTTGCGAGGAATGGGCTGGTTTGCCGACTACGTTGAGGCTCCACCCAACAGAGCCTCTGCGCGCGATTACCGCCGTGTTGATGTTGCTATCGCCATCTTCGAAACCCAATGCGATATCAGCCCAATTAGCGGCATCAATCAATGCTTTTTTTGACGCCGATAATGGCTTGCCGCTGAGTTCTTCATCGCCGGTCATCACAACTTTGATATTCATATCATCGAGTAAGCCCAGAGACTGCAGCGCGCTAAGTGCCTCAATCATAATCACGTCTCCGCCTTTCATATCTGTGATGCCGGGACCCGCGATATGGGTGCTATCGATGCGTTCAAATTTTTGAAAGGAATCGTCTTTGGCGAAGACAGTATCTAAGTGGCCAATCAGTAGCAGTTTAGGTTTGTTAGGCGACTGACTGGTGTGGGTCGCCAATAGATGACCAGCGCGATTAAAGTGCGAGCCATCGACCCATTGAGTTTCAAAACCCAAGCCTTCAAGCTGTGATCTAAAGATGTTAGCAACCATCTCGACCCCTTTAAAGTTCATGGTGCCGCTGTTTATATTGACGACCTTTTGAAGCGTGCTTAAGGCACGTTCTGAATGTGACTTTACTTGATCGGCAATCTTCGCCTCTATGGACGTTGTCTGTTGGGTTGTTCTATTAGCAGTCTGTTGGGTTGTTCTATTAGCAGTCTGTTGGGTTGTTCTATTAACAGTCTCTTGGGTTGTGCTACTAGCGGTGGGCACATCGAGTGCCAATGCGTTACTGGCAGTCAGTAATAGTGAGACGATAAGGTATATTGTGCTTAATTTCATAGGGTAGTCCAACTAGTTTAGTTTGCAAACACGCTAACTCAGGCAACTTGAGATTATTTACTAGACAATAATGACTCGAGACATGAATGTCTAGATAGCGCTTTAGTCTATTCGGCGACTATGTGATGATTAGTTTGATCGGCAACGTTTATTAACCAGTAAAGTTTCTTGGTAAAACTTATATGAACCCACGTGCAATTGCATCAATCGCAGGCTTGCTTGGCAGTGCCTTTAGTTTTAAACATGGCTTTGCAGGTTCTAAGTCGATTTCGAGTGTGACGGCCCAAGAGCACGTCGTATTTTTCACAACTCACAGTTGGTATAACGAGCATTCTAAAACTTGGAACATCCCGATCCATGGTTGGGTCTACGAATTAGAAAGCCGCCCCATCGTGCGTGCGATGTTCGGTGAGTTGCTCGCTCGTAAATACGGTTTGAAGAAAAATTCAGAAACCGAGGGTAATTTCTCCTATCGAACGCAACTGCTCACCGCTGATAATGAACGCGGCAAACGCATTGTCATTAACCTGCTCGGTCGCCGGTATGTGTTACCAAAAAGTGAGCCCAATGGGCACTTTAAATCGGTGATCGCAATACCGGCGTCTGAGTTTGATGAAAGTATCGGTAGTGAACTTTCTTTTGACTTAGTTTTACGGCCGAGTGACACAAGAGAATATTCAGGTAAAAGCCTGTTGATTAATGCTAAGGGTGTGTCGATTATCAGTGATATCGACGATACTGTGAAACTCAGTTACGTTACTGATCATAAAAAGTTATTCGAAAGCAGTTTTTTCAAAGACTTTATGCCAGTAGACGGCATGCCTGAGCTTTACCGCCATTGGCAGCAACAAGGTGCAAGGTTTCATTATGTGTCGTCTTCGCCATGGCAGCTTTATGAGCCGTTGAAAGAGTTTATGAATCAGCACGGTTTTCCCGAAGCTACATTTTCCTTGAAGATGGTTCGCTTTAAAGACCAAACGTTCTTTAACTTGTTTAAAAGCGCCACTAAAACTAAGCCTCAGGCGATAGAAGCGGTTATCAAGCATTACCCTGACCGACAATTTATTCTGCTCGGTGATAGCGGCGAAAAAGACGCGCAAGTGTATGCACAGATCGCCAACGATCACCCAGAGAAAATTGCTAAGATCTATATTCGCAACATTAATGGGAATACCAATCTAGATGACTTTTATGAATCTGTATTCGAAGGTTTGCCTAGAAGTCTTTGGCAAACCTTTGAAAGCCCTAGTGAAATAGAAGTGCAGTTACCCAGAGAGCATTAAGCTAAGATTATTCAACTTTTCCACATAAGCTGTGGATAACTTTGTGAATACATTCACAAACGCTAACACCGACTTTGGTCTTGATCAATTGCTTAAAAAATAGGCAGCTTATCTGTTGCCGTTAAACCTGTAGTTAGCCGAGTGCATTACTCCTTAGACAGCTGCCGGCTAACAAAATCGAGGCCACTAGAAATCGCTTCAACTTGAGCAAGAATACAATTCTCCGCGTCCACTTTGGGGCTGTCCGGGTAGACCTCGGTGGTGGTGTTATACGCCGCGTTAGTAAATCCAGTACATAATCCTAATGCCTTGGTTGGGTAATTGATCACGCCAGCTTGTGTGGTCAATTGACCAATGATTCGGCCTTCGTTATCGGCGGGGGCGATATGCGTTACCTTGCTAACCGCATCGATAATATGTGTTTGAAACTCATGGCAAGGATTGTCGGTATCACCAACAAGGTAAAACCCATCAGGGATTTCCCAAAATGCATGATAGACATTGTCGCGCGCTGATAGCGCGGGTCTGAATTCTGTGTTGTCGGTATCGGTGGTTTCATGCAAATCTATATGCACATCAATTTGAGTGTTCAGCGATTTTAGGTACGCCATCAGTGCCGATGATTCTTCAGCCTCACTATCGTCAATGAATGAGCGGTTTGGGTCGACGGCCCGTGAGTTCCAGCGATTAATCGTCTCATAAGCCCACGGACTAATGCACGGCGCAACGATGATATTAAATAATTCGCTGTAGGCGGCCATTTTTGTTTCAATAAAGCGAATAGCGCCATGCACACCGCTGGTTTCATAGCCGTGCACGCCGCCGGTAATCAAGGCTGTTGGTCGGTCGACACCTTGGCTACGGCTTTTAACCACGAATAAGGGGTAACGTTCAGGCTTGCCGCTCAATGCTGAATACTGCTCGAGATTAAAATTGGATTTTACGCGGTCTAATTTGTTTAGAACGTCTTCTTTATATGAGCGCTTAATCACTTGCAGGGCCAACCATTGTGCGCGCTCAGCACTTTGCCACTTTTGGTTTGGCGTGCCGATGGCATAAGGTGGTTCGTCTTTCATAAAGCCTCTAGTCTCGCTATGTCGTTTTATTGCGTTATCTTTCAAAGCACTTTGCTATAGTTCTATTATCGTAGACATAATATTTATTGCCATGAAAAAATCATCCTTTATTTACACTTTGATTATAGCGTCGGCACTCAGTGCATGTGCACAGCCTGATAATGCACCTAAACCTAAGCTTTCTAATGCAGTGCTTGAAGAGTCGAAAGCGCTAGCGGCTAACGAGGTTTCACGTCTGGATATCTATGCCGAGGTTGAGCTAAGCACCAGTGTTGACAGTTTGAGTGACAATCAAAAGCAAATGGTTGGTCTATTAATTGAGGCCGGTAAGGTCACCGACCAGATATTTTGGAAACAAGTTTGGGGCGATAAATCGGCGTTATTAGACAATATTAACGACCCGAAGGAAAAGCGCTTTGCCGACTATAACTATGGCCCTTGGGATCGACTGAATGACGATAAGCCATTTTTGTCGGCTTATGGTGAGCGCCCGAAAGGGGCTCGGTTTTATCCGTCAGATATGACTAAAGCGGAATTTGATGCCTGGCAACAAGATGGCAAAGACGGTTTGTACTCAATTGTTAAGCGCAACGACCAAGGCGGCCTAAGCCTAAGCCCTTATCACGAAGAGTACGCCGATGAAATTAGTCAGATATCATCGTTACTTATGCAGGCCTCAGAGCTCGCTGATGACAAGCAGTTTGGTGACTATTTAAAACTGCGGGCTCAAGCACTTAAAAGCGATGATTACCAAGCCTCAGATATGGCATGGATGAGCATGAAAAATAACCCTGTTGAAGTGGTCATTGGCCCAATAGAGACGTATCAAGATGCCCTTTATGGCTACCGAGCGGCGTTTGAAACATTTGTATTAATCAAAGATCAACTTTGGAGTGATCGCCTATCGCGTTTTGTGAAATACATGCCTGAACTGCAAAAAGGCTTACCGGTTGGTGATGCTTATAAGGCTGAAGTTCCAGGTTCAGATGCTGATTTAAACGCTTATGATATGGCCTATTGTGCTGGCGACTGCAACTCCGGCGCTAAGACGATCGCAATTAACTTACCCAACGACGAAGTTGTTCAGTTAGCGAAAGGAACTCGGCGCCTGCAAATTAAGAATGCGATGCGTGCCAAATTTGATCAAATTTTATTACCCATCTCTGGTGAACTCATTGCTGAAGACCAACGCCAGTTTATTACCTTCGACGCGTTCTTTGCCAATACAATGTTTCACGAGGTCGCCCACGGATTAGGCATAAAAAATACCTTGGATGGCCGCGGGTCGGTCAGGCAAGCGCTGAAAGAACACGCGTCTGCGCTGGAAGAGGGTAAGGCCGATATTCTCGGCTTATACATGATTCAAAATATGCGTAAACAGGGTGAAATAAGTGATGGAGAGTTGATGGATAACTACGTTACTTTCTTGGCCGGCATATTTCGTTCAGTGCGCTTTGGTGCAAGTAGCGCGCACGGCCGAGCGAACATGATTCGTTTTAACTATTTCAGCGACGCCGGGGCGTTTAGCCGAGATTCAGAACAAGGAACGTATCGCGTTAATGTGGTTGAATTTGAGCAGGCTGTTAAAGACTTAAGTCGTGATTTGCTGGTACTGCAAGGCGACGGAAGTTATGACACTGTTAGCCGCTTTGTGCTGGAAAAAGGCGGTGTTAGTGATCAACTTCAAGCTGACTTAGATCGCCTTGGTGCTGCCAGCATTCCGGTTGATATCGTTTATAAACAAGGGGCTAGCGTTCTAGGCTTATAGCAAGAGCATCACACGCAAACTGATAGTATCGACACCTAGTACCGACACCTAGTGCCGACACCGATTTAACAGATTAACTAACGGGCTTAGATCATCGAACAATACATCACCGAGTGGCTACGCGAGCATCAGCAATATGGGCTGGTGGTGATTCCGTTGATTGCTTTTCTTGAGGCTTTTGTGGGAGTCGGTTTGTTCGTTTCCGGCGTTATATTATTGTCGGTTTGTACAATCTTGTACGCAGAGCAAATTGCCACACTTGAACAGATGCTACCGCTCGCTTTTTTGGGTGCGCTATTGAGTGATCATAGTGGATACTATATAGGTCGTTTGATGGGCCCTAAATTTCACCATACAACGTTTGCTAGAAAGCGCGCAACCATATTAGAAAAGGCCGAGAAAAACATTGTAAAATATGGGCCTTTTGCGATATTTTTCGGGCGGTTTTTGACACCTATTCGCAGCATAGTGCCGCTGCTCACTGGTGTCAGCGGCATGGGCCGCTTAAAGTACAGTGCCTATGATTGCGTTTCTTGTACTGTTTGGGCCTTGTGCCTGGGCTTGCTCGTCGTCGGCTTAGATAAACTATGGGGTTAGAGCCCTTAACCCTCTTAGTTATGCGCGTCGTTCACGAATTGGGAGCGACCAACCAAAGATTAACGCCATTGATCGAACCGCAAAAGCTGAGGCGCCCCCGCAAAAAAGTGACCATTGTTCTCCCAAATTAATCGCAACGCAGAGACAATAGACCAGTGCTCCAACCATCGCGGCGGTAGCATAAATTTCTCGTTTTAAAATAAGCGGAATTTCGTTACACACTATATCCCTCAAAATTCCTCCAACCACGGCGGTGACAACCCCCAGAGTAACCGCCAATACGGGGTCGCCGGTGAGGCTAAGTGCCTTTGATGCTCCTAAGACACAGAACAGCGATAAGCCAATGGCATCAGCCCACTCGAGCACGACATAACGTTTGCCTACACGCACCGACACCAAAAAGGTCAGAATGCCGGCGCCAACGGCGACCAATATATAGATAGATTGGTCTACCCAGAAAACCGATGTGTTGAGAATTAAGTCTCTGACTGTGCCGCCACCGACCGCGGGTAATACGGCGAGAACCATATAGCCGAATACATCCATTTTTTTTCGGGCGGCCGCCAACGCGCCGCTTAGCGCGAAGACAAACACGCCGATAAGGTCGGCGACAAAGAGCGGTGAAAAATCCATTGCGGTTGGTATTAATCAGACATTAACGTTTAGCGATACACTCGATCTCAACTCGAGCATTTAAGGCGAGTGCGCTGGCGGCGAAGGCACTACGAGCAGGGTAGTTGCCATTAAAAAACTGGGCGTAGACCTTGTTTAGCGAAGGCCATTCAGCGATGTCAGCAAGCATTACAGTGCACTTTACGATTCGATCCATAGAGACATTTTCTTTGGCCAGAGAGGCTTTAATATTGTCCAATGTTTGGCGAGACTCGGCTTCGATGCCGCCTTCGACAAGCTTGCCTGTTTGCGGATCTATGCCGAGCGCACCCGATAGAAAAATTAGCCCGTCAACTTCGACCAGTGTTGAGAACGGAGCGCTGCTAGAACCATTCTTTACAAAGCGAATGTCGTTGCCGGTTGACTCGGCTTGGGCGTTAGCATTGATAAGTGTTGAGAGTAAAGTAAGCAGTAGTAATAGGGTGCGCATACGCTAGGCCTTTGTTTGTTGAGATTAATGTTTGTTGAGATCAATTAGGTCAATATTAGCATAGGTCGACCCGCCGTTATTCAAGGTGGCTAGCGTTCTTTTTTAGACAATAGAGGCTGTTTGATTGAGAGCGATGAACCTAGTCGCACTATTTCGTTTAAACTGCCGTAATGATAACTCTAATGAGCTAG
>JALZVW010000069.1 GCA_023301745.1 Arenicella sp.
AAGCAGCCTTTACACGTTTAGCAGTATTTTATGTTCAATCAGGAAGTCTGACAGCTCCTTTTTTTGTGTCCAGACGAACGGCTGAAATGGGCAAAACTCAGGCGGTCGTCAATCTCTCCAAATGGATGTTAAGATTAATGGCTAAGCGCTCTCACTGAGCCCGAAAACTAGAGAGGGAAGCAATGCCAAAAAAAAGAAAGGTTGTTGATTCGATACATAGATTTTCGATTGTGGGGGGTGTGGTCCTTTTATTTGTCGATAAGGCTGTAATGCCAAGTGATGTAGTTTGGGTTACTGCTGTTGGTTTGGGGTTGATAGTGGTGGCTCTATGCCTTTCCTTCAGGAATATAGAATAGCTAGCCCATAAGACAGTATGATTCCGTCTATCATAATGATGTTAATTGAAGGCGAAAACCAAGACGAGGATTAACGGATCTACATTGAAGGGTAATCGTTCTACGAGGTACAAAGCCGATGCAACAGCAAAGCTCAGAAGTAAAGCGGGACAGACTGAAGCTGTCATAGTTTAACGGACACTTTAAATGAGAGACAATAGTCATTCAGGAGTATCCCCGTGACAAACAAACGAAAACCTTAAAAAACATATCCTAACGAGTTCAAGCTTGAAGCGGTACCAATGATGGAAACATCAGATCGACCGGCTTCTGAAATTGCCGCGGAGCTTGGAATCGGTCGTCAAAGATGGTGACGAAAACGTTCACGGTTCGTCAGTTCATAGGATGTTTAGCGATAAATTTATCGCTAGAGGCGACTGTTTTTAACAATCGCTAAGGGCGATGAGTTGCTAATGCAAAAGGACTATAGTGACGATCTAGTTTCGACGTTAGTATGGCAGTAACTCTGCATCGATCTTCTTGCTAAGGTGCTTTTTTGTCTGTTATAGATTAACCACAAACCGAGCTTAAATGACCACGGTTTGTAAAAGTAAGGTGTTAGATATGGGTTGGATACGTTTTTCGCTGAATTTGCTTTTGACGAAGCGGCTTTTGATTGCTGGCTTTCTGCTGATTAGCGCTCTGGCTTCGGCTGTTCAGGCACAAACCTTTACCGTTACCGGGCAAATTGAACTACCCAACGGTCAATTGGCCAGCGAAGACACGTTTTTTCAGGTTCAACTTCGCCGAACACCGAACAACTTTATTGCGTCTGCCGAAAATGATTTCATCTTGCAGGGAGAGAACTCTGGGGCTTTTACAATCGACGTATTCGCGGCTCCAGACCCAAGTCAGCAGTGGTTCCTTGTGTACACTTGCTCCACCAATGATGGCGACGGGTGCGAGGGATACGGAGCGGTTGGAACGCATAATGAGACCTTAGGTACACAGCTTTCGATTGATCAAACCAGCGCAACATTTTTCCCAGATAACACCGATCAAGCTGGCATCGTATTTCCTGTTCTAGAGGCCGACCTAATCACGGGTACTGTGTCACTCCCCAATTCTGACCTTGCTCCGGCTGGCGGCGTTTCACTCTCGATTTCAGCCTCAGACACCACTGGGTCTGGCGAATTTAGGTCTGACTCTATCGAGATAGCGGCTGGATCCAATTCGGCTACCTACAGTCTCAGCACGGCGGGTGCTGACGCGTCGTCGCAATACCGAATTCGTTATCAATGCAGCACTGGTTGCGGGGCGGACTACCTGCCGGCAGGGCACTTCGCCGGTGCAACGACTGAGCTTGATGAAGATGATGCTCTACTGCTCGCTGGTTTAATTGACCACAACAATATCAACATGACGCTGATAGAGGCGAACACAATCTCTGGCTCTATCACGCTACCCGCAGGTGAGGTCGCACCGGTCGGAGGCATAGGTGTCACTGTAACGGCTATTAACCTGAACGATACTTCCCAATCATTCTCGATCAACACTGTCATTACCGAGCAAGCCGCAAATATCAATTATGTTCTACCTATTGTTGGGGATATAACTGCTCGCTGGCTTGTCCTTTACGGTTGCTTTTCTTGTCAAGGTTATTATCAAAATCAGGGCCGTTATAGCACTTCTGGTACCGTTACAGAGTTCGGGGCAGAAACACTGTTAGCGGGCAGCGTTAATTACCTAGATGTTGATATTAATGTGCTTGAGGAGTTCTCTATCCAGGGGCAGATATCTTTACCTGGTGGTCAACTAGCGGCTTCAAATTTTTCTATTTCAGTTCGCGCCTTTGATGATTCAGGTTTTGCCCAGTTAGAGCAAACCAGCATTACTATTGCGCAGGGAAGCAATAATGCTAACTATGAAATCGTGGTCCCAGATCTTGCGTCTCTCGCCACTAACTGGACAGTGAACTATTCCTGTTCAGAATGTGGCCTATTTCAAACATCAGGTTTTTTTAACGGCAACGGCACGGTAAGCAATAGCGTTGATGCCGAGGTTCTACCTGGCACCACAGATTACACGGGCATCGATTTATCTCTACTCGACGCAAACTCACTCAGTGGTACGATCTCCGTTCCCGGCGCTACCCTAACATCATCGTTGAATGTCACTGTCTCAGCGAGAGACACTACGAGCAATAGTAGGCCACTGCAAACAACGCTTGTAACCATTCCAGCTAACAGCACGAATTCGGGCGTTTTCTCACTTGAAATTTCTGCTTCAAATACCAATAACTGGGTATTAGCTTACACTTGCGACAGTGCTTGCCCCGGGTTTATCTCGCCAGCATTCCATAACTCTGCTAACACGGTACTCACCGAGGGTGAAGCAACAGGCTTCGTTGGTGGCACTGATGTCTCTGGAATTACATTCCCGTTGTTTGAATCAACGCCGATCAGTGGCACTATTACTCTGCCGATTGGTGTGCAAAGCCCAGCTAATGGCACTGTGATTCGAGTGACTGCTTTGGATGAGAGCGCCGATGTCACTCCGTTCACTCAAGTACAGAGTGAGTTCACCATTCCGTTTGGGCAAACTTCTATAGCTTACCAATTAGAGACTATTCCCGATGCAGCCGCTGTTTGGAGAGTTAGCTATGCTTGTGTAAGCGGCTGTAATGGGGTTTTTGATAGTGGTTTTTTTAGCACTTCGGGCACCACGCCTAGATTTGAAGATCGCTCGACTTTTGATATTAATGACACACCATTTGAGTCAGTAGACTTGGCGCTCATTAAAGCCGATACGATTAGTGGTACGTTGACACTTTTCGGTGGGCAAACCGCACCGGCTGGTGGCATCGTCTTTGGTGTGGCTGTCGAGGCATCTGATTTATCTCCTTTTTTCAGTGAGACTGTGCAGATAGCTGAAGGTCAAAATTCGGTACCTTATTCCGTCAAAGCTGTGAGTGACCCATCGGAAACATGGGAGGTTAGGCATTCTTGCAGCAATGACTGCAATGGCAATACGATTAACGGTTACTTTGTGTCTCAAGCACAAACAAGCCCAACCCAAGCGGATGCAACAGAATTAGCCGGGGGTCAAGATCACACTCAAATAGACATGACCACGTTGCCAAGCTTTTTAATCACTGGCACCGTGTTTTTACCCAATGGTGAGTTAGCTCCAAATGGAGGGTTTTCTGTCAGTGTAGACGCCATTGATAGGGTCAATGGCGGCTTTAGCAGTGCTAATGTAACCATACTCGAAGGTGAAAATAGTGCTGACTATCAACTCACAATTAACAATGATGCCAACGCCGTTTGGACGGTGCGCTATTCCTGCCGTTCTAACACAAATTGTATGGGTAAACTCGATTCGGCCTTTCATGTTGGCTCCGCTGTAGGTACCGGTGAGGGCGTTGCAGTTCAATTTTTAGGTGCGCAAAACCATTCCGGCGTGACACTTACAGTGCTTGATGCCAATACCATTAGTGGTACGGTGTTTTTGCCGGGGGCCACACTAGCACCCGTGGGCGGTGTACGTGTTCGCGTTTTTGCTCGCCCTATAAGCGGCCCATTCGTTGATGCCGATGAGGCTTTCTTAACGATCCCTGAGGGGCAGAATTCGATCGGCTACTCGATCGACACTAGCCTTGAAGCCACGCAAGATTGGATCGTTGGGTATATCTACCAATGCAATGAAACTCAAGAAAATTGCATTGATATTGTGGGCAATGGTTTCTTCTCTAGTTCAGGCACACAAACAAGTGTCGGCAATGCAACTGGCCTAGCTCCATCGGCTGATCACCCTGGTATCGATTTGCAACTTATTGGGTCGGTCGCATTCAGTGGTGAATTAATACTGCCTGGTATCCAGAATGTGCCAGTATCGTTTACCGTCGAGGCTCAAGAAGTCACTAGCCAGCAACAAATCGTTCAGTCTGTGGAAATTCCAGCGGGAGTCGGCAGAGTGGGTTTTGAACTCGCTATTCCCAATATCTTTGGAACCCAGTGGCGCTTGAGTTATGAGTGTCAAACCAACTGCGCGGGCTTGGTCCCTACTGGGTTCTTTGCGACAGCGGCCACCTCACCATTAGAGGGCGGGGCCACGCTACTCGCGGGTGATACGGCGGCTACTGATATCGATTTCGGAGTGCTGGGTTCGGTACCGATCAGTGGTGTCTTCAGCCTGCCAAATGGCGAACTAGCCTCAGGCGAGGTTGTTGTGAAAATTGACGTAACAGGTGAATCTGAGCCAACGACTACATCGCAACAGATCATCATTGCTGACGGGGCGAACTCACAAGCTTTTTCTCTTAGTGTGCCCAATAGTGATGATGATTTGATACTGTCGTATACGTGCGTGGATAGATGCCCAGGCACCGCAACTACAGGGTTCTTTAATTCTGGCGGTACTGCTTTTACATCGGCTGGGGCTCAGAGCTTTGACGGTAATGCCGGTGGCAGCGAGTTAAGTTTTGTTGGCTTACCTCTCACGGAAATCAGTGGCACCATAAGCGTTGCTTCAGGCGATTCATCTAATGTAATTCAATTCGAACTGATCGCTACCGAAATTAATTCTGGCAGCTCGGTAGTGACCGTTGCCGAGGTGGCTAGCGGCGCTACTACCGCTGAGTTTTCGCTGGGCCTAGAGCCGGACCCTGCAGCCACCTATACTTTGGCCTATCGCTGCATCTCAGCATTTGATATTTGCCAACCATTTTTTAATGGTTTTCACCAAGACGGCATTGTTGGGGGGGCAACATTATCTGCTAACTTAGCTACTGAGCTTCCTGCAGACACAGACAATACAGATGTAAGCGTGACCGTCATTACCTCAACAACGGTCTTAGGTGATGTGTTCTTACCCGAAGGGCAAGTGGCACCAGCCGGTGGCACTTCTTTACTCGTTGGACTTCAGCGGGATCCATTTAGCCAGGATCCAGATGGAAATATATTTACATCGGTAACTATTGCTGAGGGAGAAAGCGTTGGGTCTTATCGGTCGAAAATATCACCTGACCCGAGCAGTAATTGGAATCTTTTCTACCAGTGCGAAGTTGGTTGCTTCGGCTTGATAGAGCAAGGTTTTTTTGTTTCCAATTCCCTCACTAAACCATTCTTTACTGGTGAAACACAGCTCTCTGGCGGAGGCGGGGATATTGTTGCCAATATGACCCTCCTTGAAGGAGAGCAGATAGGCGGTACCATTTCACTACTTCAAGGCGAAGTTGCGCCAATCGGCGGCGTCAGCCTGAGGGTCGCCGCGTTCGACACAGCCTCTGGCAGCGGTATCACAGCCATTGGAGATTTGGTGTTTATTCCGCAAGGCCGCAACTCAATCTCTTACAACTTATTTGTGCCTACTGGAGCGCTATCTCGCTGGAGAGTTAGTTACAATTGCCAATCAGGTTGTTTAGGCTATTCACCGGTGGCGTTTTTCAATTCGCAAGGTACCGTTATTGATATAAACCAAGCAGAATTGTTGGTCGGTGGAAGAGACCGCAACGAAATTAATATGTTGGTTCTTCATGAGAACGCTGAATTTGGCAATGATGATGACGGTGACGGAGTGTTGAACGCGGCAGATAATTGTCGTTTCATACCGAATGTTGATCAAGCCGATTCAAATGATAATGGCGTCGGGGATTTATGTGATACCGATACCGATACCGAAGTTGATGACAGTATTTGCGTGCCTATAGTCGCTAAAAACGGGGCCATTGCTTTGATTTGCCTATAAAGACGTTTGCACTAGGGGCCGTATTGCCTTCGCGGCGAGTAAATCAGTAAAGCGGGAGCGATTAAAACGCGGACAGACCACGGTTTCGAATGTCTGTCTTGGGCAAAAGCAGACGGCCTGGCCTCAAGCCCGAAGCATATGAATATGCGGAATGCCGTCTTCCATATACATGGCTGATGATCGTTCAAAGCCAAGTCTGGTATAAAACTTTTCTAGGTGCTCTTGTGCACCAATTTTAATTACTTGATTTGGATATAAGCGGCCCATCTCGATGAGTGCCTGTTGCATTAAGACTTCGCCAAGGCGCAGCCCTCTTGCGCTAGGACAAACAACCACTCGGCCGATTGACGCTTGAGGGTAACTCACCCCTGGTTTAATTAAGCGGGCATAGGCGAGCAATTCACCACTCTCGGCGTAGCCGCACATGTGTTGTGCGACAGCGTCGGTATCGTCAATGTCGGGGTAGGCACATTGTTGTTCAACAACGAACACTGATTGACGCAGTTTTAGAATGTTGAATAGGGCTAGAGTACTTAGCTCGTCGAATGTTTTTGTGTGCCAGATTAGTTTCATAGAGGTTGCTGCGATGAATTTATGTGTGAATGATTCAACTAGGCGTTATACCCAAACGGGTCATCAATCGAGTGAGAGGGTTCAGTGAACCATTTCGGGCCGTGTTCGCTCATATAAAAATGATCTTCTAACCGAATACCGAACTCTCCAGGAATGCAGATCATGGGCTCGTTACTAAAACACATGCCTACTTGTAAGGGCGTTGTATCGCTTGATACTAAGTAAGGCCATTCGTGAATATCTAATCCTATGCCATGGCCAGTACGGTGGGGTAAACCCGGGGTGGTGTAACCCGGCCCATAGCCTTGTTCTATTAGGTGGCCGCGTGCGGCATCGTCGACCGAGCCGCATAGACGGCCAAGTTGTGCCGCTTTGAAGCCCTCAGCTTGGCTGGCTTTTTCGTGATTCCAAACTTCGCGATCACGCTCTGTTGGCTCGCCGTAAACATAGCTGCGGGTGATGTCCGAATTATAGCCTTGGAGTTGGCACCCCGTGTCGATCAAAACCATGTCGCCAAGTGCCAAGCTCTTAGGGTGGCTAACTCCGTGCGGGTAGGCGGTGTCTTCGCCGAATAGTACGATGCAAAAATACGAGCCCTTGGGTGCGCCAACGGCTCGGTGAGCACGATCAATAAATTGGGTCACTTCTTCGGTAGAGATGCCATCGCGCAAGATTTTTGCAGCGCTCTTGTGCACTTCTAAGGTCATGTCTTTGGCGCGTTGCAAAAGCGCCAATTCATTTTTCGATTTAGACATGCGGCAACCCGCTGTAATCGCCTTTGCGTTGACAAATTTAAAGGCCGAGTTGGCCTGTGCTAGGCCATCGCTAATAAAGAACGGGCAAGACTCGTCTAAGCCAATAACACCTTCGCTTAGCCCCATGCGTTCAAGTATGTCAGTGAAAAGTTCATAAGGGCTTTGATGCTCTTGCCAGCCGTTAACCTTGCCTTGTAACAACATGTAGCCATTAATCGTCGAGATCTCAAAATGTGGCGCAATATACTGCAGCTCGCCATTAGCGCTAAGAATCGCGCCAACCATGCGCTCGCTCGGCCCCCAGCGTGTGCCGGTGAAGTAATACAGGTTTGTTCCAGCGTTTAGATACACCGCATCAATCTGGTTTGCCTTCATCAATGAACAGGCTTTCTTTATACGGGCTTGAAATTCTGGTACTGAGATATTGTTAACATCAGCTGTCATATTACGTAATCGAGCTAATTCTGTTTCGGCATTACTGCCGCCTACGCCAATGGTCATGATTGTTCTCGGGTCATCATCTTAAAGGTACTCAGCGCCTTATTAACTCGCGCTGCCCACAAATAAAGGTTATAAAGCTGGCTCCAAAACTAACACGCTTAGGAACACCTCTCGTGGCCACAAAACCAACGATTTATAAACTGAGGATCGCACTCTCTGATCTGGAACGCAATTATTATGATTCGTTGAATTTGACCGTTGCCTTGCACCCCTCAGAAACCCCTGAACGAATGATGGCTCGAGTAATGGCCTATTGCCTCAACGCTCAAGAAGGTTTAAGTTTTGCTAAGGGTTTAAGTGATGTTGACGAGCCCGATCTATGGGTGCGCACCATGGATGACCAAACCACGCTGTGGATCGACGTTGGCGAACCGTCGATAGAACGGGTTAAAAAAGCCTCGCGCCAAGCGAAACAGATGAGAGTGTATAGTTTTAACTCCAAGTCCGATGTTTGGTGGGACCAAGGAAAGTCAAAATTTAGTCGGCTTGATGCTGATATATTTCGTTTTAATTATCCCGAAATTGAAACGTTAACGACGTTTTTAGCGCGTACTATGGACCTATCAGTCACCATCACTGGACAATCGGCTTATGTGACTAGCGGCAACAGTGAAGTCGAGATTAATTGGCAGGTATTACAATCTCAAAATTAATAAATTAATTTGAATCCAAACCAGTTTTAATCGCATCTAATAGGCATAAGTGAGAGATTGAAACGTTTAATTTTACAGATTAGTCTCTATATAACAGTCAGTTGTCGTTTAGGTTGATGAGTAAATCAGCGTTGAAGGCACTGAGCTTTTGCTAAAATCAATTAGGAATGGACGATGGAACTTGCAAGATTTAAGCCTTTTTTATTGGGCGTAGGTGTCATATTAGGTGCGGTGTTATTGGTAGTTGCCCTAAAAGCCTTAAAACCTCAAACCGAGAAAGAAGAGACAACTAAGCCGCCCTTAGTGGTTCGAGTTGTTGATGCCGTACATAAAGAGCAGGTCGTGTTTTCGACATTTCAAGGTGAAGTTCGTGCAAAAACAGACATCGAACTGGTTACTCAAGTGACGGGTAAGGTCACGTCTGTGTCGAATAAGTTTATCGAAGGTGGTGAGTTCAAAGCCGGTGAAACTTTATTGCAGATCGACGATGCCGACTACCTAGTTGCGCTTAAGTCGGCTCAGGCATCAGTAGCTTCTGCCCAGGTAGATGTTGATATCGAGTTAGCCACTTCAGCGACAAACAAGCGAGAATGGCGCGAGCTTCAGGGTAAGCCTATCGAAGAAGCCAACCCATTACGTTTAAATAAACCTCAAATAGATCGTGCTAACGCTCGCTTAGATGCCGCAAACGCTGAGTTGGCGGCGGCAAGGTTAAATTACAATCGCACTAAAATCAGTGCGCCTTTTGATGGCCGCATTATGTCGAAAGAGGCTGAGTTAGGTCAGTTTATGTCTCGTGGGTCGAGCATTGGGCGTGTGTTTGCAACCCAAACCATGGAAGTTCGCCTACCCATGACCGATGTGCAAATCAGTGAGCTTGGGTTAACTCTCGGTTATTCAGCCCGGTCATCAGAAACCGAGGGCCTGCCAGCAACGGTTTCTATGTTGTTTGGCTCAGAGCAACGTGTTTGGCAAGGCTTTGTTAAAAGTGTCGATGCCAGCGTTGATAGCACGACTCGATTATTATTTGCCACCGTTGCGGTTGATAAACCGTTTGAACAACAAAATGGGCAAACAGTGCCGCTTGTGCCTGGTTTGTTCGTCGATGTGCAATTGTCTTCACCGAACAAGCTTTCAGGCTTAGAGGTGCCGCGCACGGCATTGCGCAATGGCAACCAAGTTTATGTCTACGATAATGATCAATTACGCTTGAAAACAGTGAAAACGGTTTATACCTCTAGAGAGATGGTGATGCTTTCGAAAGATGGTGAGTCTGAGCTAGAGCTGGGTGATCGCGTGATCACCTCGCCGGTGCCAGGTGCGTATGAAGGTATGCCGATTAAACTGCCAGAAGCCCTTGCCGATGAAGAGGCTTCTGCAGAGGAGTCTCTTGTGGTTGAGTCGCTAGTTGAGCCGATTGCCGAACCGATTGATGAGCCGCTTATCGATGGCGCGATTGACCAAGAGACTCTAGAAACGGCCCCTGAAGAAATTGTTTCACCTGGGTCACCTGATGGTGGCGCAAACACAGTTGAAGCCGCCGCGGCCGAGCAAGGCTAAACCACCACAAGAGGAGCTAGACATGAAAGGCATAATCAGATGGTGGGCCGATAATCACGTAGCCGCCAATTTATTAATGATTGCGATTCTAATCGCGGGGACGGTTGGTTTTTTTAAGTTGGAGAAAGAAATTTTTCCTACGATACCGTTCCCAGGAATGCAAGTTGTTGTTAGCTGGCCCGGCGCCAGCCCGAAAGACGTCGAGCAACAGATCGTCTCTCGAATAGAAGAGTCGCTGAAAGATTTAGAAAGCTTAGATTGGGTGCGTTCTGAGTCGCGCGAAGGCTCAGGCGCTGTGTTTATTATGGCTGAAAGCAGCTCTGATTTCGCGTCGGTAATGGATGATGTAACCAGTCGAGTTCAAGGAATATCTAGCCTGCCGCCAGGCATAGAGCAACCGCGTATTAGTCAATGGGTCAACCGAGATCAAGTGATGCGTGTTGCGGTGCATGGCAATACTGATGAGAGAACTTTAAAGCGCTTGGCCGACAAAATGCGCCGAGAAGTTGCTCAACTCCAAGGTATTTCGATCGTCGAAACTTTTGGTACTCGCGAAGAAGAAATTTCGATTGAAGTGAGCGAGAGTGCCTTGCGTCGTTATCGAGTGTCGTTTGATGAAATCACGCAAGCTATTCGAGGCGCGTCAATTAATCTTTCGGCTGGTAATGTCCAAACTGATGGTGGTGCATATACCTTGCGCACCGACAATCTCGCCGATACTGACGTTGATTTTTCCAGCATTGTGGTGCGTCAGCTACCAGAAGGCGGGGTGATTACGGTCGGCGATGTTGCAAAGGTTGTTGATGGGTTTGAAGAAGATGAAATTCTGGCGACTTTAAATGGCGAGCCAGCTGTTTTAATACAGATTTTGTCAAGTGAAGTGATGGACGTTGTACTAATGTCTAAATCGGTTAATGAATGGCTTGAAAAACGCAGAGAAACCTTACCGGAGGGAATTAGTTTAACCCTGTGGACTGATGCGGCGGATGACTTTGAATCGCGTATGTCGAGCATCGGATCGGCTGCTTTTTCGGGTTTGATTTTGGTGTTTATTGTGTTGTTTTTAACACTTCGGCCGGTTGTCGCATTTTGGGTGTCTGCGGGCGTTGCCACGGCGTATGCAGGTACGTTTATATTCATGCCAATGTTGGGCATCTCGCTCAACATGCTTTCGACCTTCGCGTTTCTTTTAGTGTTAGGTATTGTGGTCGATGACGCCATTATTATAGGCGAACGCATTCACACCGAAGTAGAAGGCGGCAACACCGGTTTGAATGGTGCCGCGGGCGGTGCTTACCGAGTGTCAAAGCCGGTTATTTTCGGTGTTTTGACAACTATTATTGCGTTTCTTCCGTGGTTGTTTTTAAGTGGCGTCACCTCTGAATTCACCCGTCAGATAAGTTGGGTTGTGATTCTCGCTTTAGTCTTTTCATTGATCGAATCATTGTTGATCTTACCCGCTCACTTAGCCAATATTAAACCAGTTAATCCTACCAGTAGAGTTGCCCGTCTGCAGAACAGAATTGCTGAAAGTATTGTTTGGTTCGGTGATGTTAAATACGGAGCGTACTTAGAGAAGGTTCTCAAAGCACCAGGTCTTACGATTGTGGTCTTTATTGCGTTTTTCATTGTTGTCACGTTCGGTATTTTGGGCGGAGGCTATGTTAGAACATCGTTCAATCCAGAAGTTGAAGCATCGCAGGTCAATGTCAATATTGAATTGCGCGAAGGTACGACCTATGAACGGTCGTTGGACATTCTTAGTCAGCTACAACAAGCGCAACAAGCGTTAATCGCCGATGTAGAGGCTAACGCCAAAGAGGGCGACAAAACCAATGTGATTGAGAATTGGTATACCCGATCTCGTAAAGATAGCGTGCTCGCGATCATGCGCCTCGCGCCTGCTGAGACAAGAGCGATGACCGCTAAGGAAGTTGGCCTGGGTTTACGTGAACGTATCGGCCCAATCCCTGAGGCAAAAAGTGTTTCGGTTGGCTACAATATTGATAGCAACGGCGCTGATATGGATATATCTGTGCGCCACCCTGATCTCGAACAGCTTCAGCTAGCGGTCGATGAAATTACCGAAAAACTCAGAGAGTATAGTTCTTTATACGATGTTTCGAATAACCTTGATAGCGCCAGCGAGGAACTCCGTTTTGATCTGAAACCGGGCGCCGAACAATTAGGAGTTACCCTCAGCCAAGTGATGCAACAGGTTCGCCAAGCTTATTTCGGTGAGGAGGTTCAGCGTTTACCTCGAGCCTCTCAAGACGTGAAGGTGATGGTGCGTTACCCGTTAGCAAGCCGTAACTCTCTAGAGAGTCTAAAGCACTTTAGAGTGCGAATGTCTGACGGACGCCAGGTACCACTAACGTCGCTGATTGATATCTCTTACGGCCCAGGTTTAAAAGAAATTCGCCATTGGGATGGCTTAAGAGCTGGCCGTGTACAGGCCTATTTGAAAGAGCCAGTGCTTGACGAGGTGATGAAAGATCTGAATCAAAATTTCTTTCCTGCGCTGGAAGAGAAGTACCCAGGTTTAACCCGAGCCGCGGTCGGCGAGCAAGTTGCTGAAGCCGAGTTTGGTGCCGAGATTGCAGGCTTGTTGTTTATCGCTTTTGGTGCAATCTATTTCTTGCTAGCCATGGCGTTTAAGAGCTATTTTCAACCCATGGTGATTCTGATGGCATTGCCTTTCGCCTTAGGCGGGGCGATCATCGGTCATCTATTGTTTGATGTGGCTTTCTCACTGTTTAGCTATTTCGGTGTTATAGCGGCATGCGGTGTTGTGATCAACGATAACCTCGTGTTGGTCGACTCTTATAAAATTAATCTTAGTCGAGGAATGAATGTTGCTGATTCTATTTTACGTGCGGGTCGTTCACGTTTTCGCCCAATATTGATCACCTCGATCACCACATTTATTGGTTTGGTTCCTTTGATGCTTGAGCAATCGAGTCAGTCAGCTTTTCTTAAACCAACCGTTTTATCGTTGGCCTTTGGCTTACTAGTCGCATTCTTTGTTACTTTATTTTTAGTGCCAGCCATGTTGGTTGTGGGCGATAAAATGTGGGGCAGAATACGTGGTGCTGGTAGTTCAATTCGTTTGCGTGCAAACTACGAAAAAGCTAAATTAGATTCACAGTAGTGAGATTTAGTGTGGCCACTTAAGAAGCAACCAAACTTAGAGAACACAATGAGCAAAAAAGTTATCGATTACAGCGCCCGTGAAAACCCAACCGGCGTTAACCCGTTATTTATCGAGCGGTGGTCACCGAGGGCGTTTGAAAAAACGTCCATCGACACGCCTACAATGACTCGTATTATCGAGGCGGCTCGTTGGTCTCCATCGTCGTTTAATGTACAGCCTTGGCGTTTTTACACGTCAACGGATGCAACCTTTGATGATTTTCTAAGTCTCGCCATTGAAGCCAACCAAGAGTGGGCTAAAGATTGCGCCGTGATTGGTTTCTTAGTGGGTGAGAAGAACTTAGAGTACAACGGCAAGCCAAATGGGTATTCGCATTTTGATAGCGGTGCTGCGTGGATGGCAATGACGCTGCAAGCGAGAATGGAAGGTTTTTATACGCATGCCATGGGTGGCATTAGAGCGAACGAAGCGGCTGAGTATTTAAAGCTTGATTCGAAGCAGTCAGAAGTACTAATGGGGTTTACCATTGGTAAACTGGCTGACCTAAGCGAGCTCGATGATGAACAACGTAAAAATGAAACGCCAAATTCCCGAAAAATGCTGTCGGAAATCTGGCATCAAGTTTAAGCTCAATTAGTCGAGTACAGACCTTACTGACCGCTCGAAGATATCGACGATTTGGTCGACTTGTTCTTTTGTTGTCACCAATGGTGGCGAGAATGCGACCGAATCTACTGACGGTAGCGGTCGTGCGATTAGGCCATTTTCATAGCATTTTGCGGTCACTTTACCGGCTATTTTTAAGCTCGAGTCGAGAAAGGTTTTATGCTCGGCGTCTTGCATTAATTGAACCGCGGCCAACATCCCCTTGCCTCGAATTTGACCAACGAAGTTGTCCTTAGCAAAACGGTCTGCGAGCGTTTTATGAAAGTATGCCCCGACGTCAGCGGATTTACCGACTAGGTTTTCGTTTTCAATGATATCTAAGTTTGCCATTGCAACCGCGGCGCCAATTGGGTGGCCGGCGTAAGTATACCCATGTGCAAAGCTTCCGTATTTGGCTGAACCTTGCTTCACTACGTCCCAAATCTCTTCAGTTATAAACGACGCTGAAAATGGGAAATAGCCACTCGTTAACGCTTTTGCTGTGGTTATCATATCTGGTTTGATGTCGTAAACTTCGCTGCCAAACCAGGTTCCTAGGCGGCCAAAGCCACAGACAACTTCGTCAGCAATGAAAAGCAAATCGTATTTTTTTGTAATCTTTTGAATTTCAGCAAAATAGCCTTCAGGTGGTGTGATCACGCCTCCTGCACCCATAACCGGTTCGGCGATGAATGCGCCAACGGTTTCGGGGCCATGCTCTAAAATTAAGTCTTCTAATTGTTTTGCGCGGCGCTTTGAGAAATCCAGTTCGCTTTCGCCTTCTAATCCGTGACGAAAATAGTCGGGTGACTCAGTGTGCAAGACGCCTTCGATCGGTAGGTTAAAGTCTTTATGAAAAGAGGGCAGGCCGGTCAAGCTTGCGGTCGCGATTGATGTGCCGTGGTAAGCCTGCCAACGCGAAATAATCTTTCTCTTTTTAGGTTTGCCGATTAAATTGTGGTAGTACCATACAATTTTCATCAGTGTATCGTTGCCGTCAGACCCTCCGCTGGCGAAAAAAACTTTTGACATGTTTTTTGGAACAAGGCCCAATAATCGCTCGGCCAACTCGATCTGCGGAACGTTAGACATGCCAGTAAACGTGTGGTAATAACTAAGGTTGGTGGCGGCTGAGTGCATTGCATCGGCGAGCTCGGCACGCCCGTAACCAACATTTACGCACCATAGACCTGCGACGGCGTCGATTAATTTGTTACCATCAGTGTCAGTTAGGTGAATACCTTTGCCGTTCGCCATGATTCGAGAGCCTGTTTTGGCAAACTCGTTGGCATTGGTAGAAGGGTGTAAAATGGTGTTAGCATCAATCTGTTTTAGGTCTTTTTGGTGGAATGACATAAATGATTTCAGTCCGTTTTATTGGTTAGTATTAATTTAAGTTAGCACAGACATGCTCAAAGCTGAGCAAGTGCTTTGAATTCGATATATGATTCTATTGAGCCCATCGCTACAAATTAATCTGCGGAAGGGCGAAAGAGATATTAAAGATAATTGGGAACGTAGCAATGGCCGACATTAGTAAAATTAACAAAATCGATTTGAAGATACTTTCAATTCTTCAAACCAATGCACGCATTACCAATCAACAATTAGCTGAGCAAGTTCATCTGTCGGCGAGTGCATGCTTGAGTCGAGTAAAGCGCTTAGAAGCCGATGGTGTACTTAAACGCTACATCACAGAAATAGACTTAGAGCGCTTAGCGCCTCATGTTGAAGCGTTTACCGAAGTGACTCTTGAAACCCATGCTCTTATAGACTTCAAGCGCTTCGATACCGCGATGGCCAATGTCGCTGAAGTGACTGATAGTTATAAAATAAGTGGTGCCTATGACTACTTACTTAAATTTGTTTGCACTGATGTAAAAAGCTATAACTCCGTAAGCGAACGCCTTATCACCAGTGATCTTGGTATCGCCAAAATGAATACCTTGATTATTCTTGAGCGAACCAAAGAATTTTCAGGCTTTCCACTGGATTTACTAATCGATCTATAGATCGCGTTGTAATCACCGACTGCTTAGTCTTAGCGAGGTGATTGACGTTTTTGGTCATGAAATCCGTATTTTACCGCTGTACATTCAACGGGAAAGCGATTGAGCTACCGCATAATCTGCCCGCCTAGCTTCTCTATTAAGTGCCTAATTTCGCGCTTGCTATGAAAAAATACTCCGATACAGGAGGATTTAAATGATCTTAGTAAGAACAGCACGCGAATCAGACATCGATGGAGTTCTCGACCTTGCCAAGCAAGCGTACCCGGGGATGACAACCTTACCGCCCGAGCGATCCGTGCTCGAGGCGAAACTTTTAAACTCGATAAATAGCATTCAGACGCGCTTAGAGAACCCTAACGAAGAAACCTATTTTCTTGTTATGGAAGATTCTGATGCCGACAAAATAGTTGGCACGGCGGCAATTATTGCCAGCTTAGGTGGTAAAGAAGAATTCTATTCGTACAAACTAAACAAGGTCACTCAGAGCTCTAAAGAGCTCGACAAGCGGGTCACGTTTGAAACATTAAATCTTTCGAACCATTTCGAAGGTTTCGCTGAAGTCGCGACGCTCTATTTACACCAAGACTATCGAAAGAACGGCAATGGTAAATTGCTTGCCAGCAGCCGTTACCTTTTTATGGCTCAATTTCGCGATCGCTTTCCCGATAGCATCATGGCTGATCTCAGAGGCTATTTTGATGAGCATGGCCGCTCACCGTTTTGGGATGCCGTGGGCAGTAAGTTTTTTGATATGACGTTTGCCGATGCCGACCTTTATGGCGGCATTCACGGCAATCAGTTTATTGCCGATCTAATGCCCAAACATCCGTTATACGTCAATATGCTCCCTCAGGATGCGCAAGACGTGATTGGCCAACCGAATGTCAAAGGCAAGCCTGCCTTAGAAATGCTCAAGAACGAAGGTTTTAGGTGGAACGGCCATGTTGATATTTTCGATGCAGCGCCGAGTGTTGATACCAAGATTGATGATATTGCATCGGTAAAGGGCAGTCACGAAGCCGAAGTCATTGGCATTTCGGAATACGAACAAGATGAGCGAGCTATGATTGCGACCAACGATATCCACAATTTTAGAACCTTGATCAGCACCATTTCAGTTGAAAAAGGTGGCGTTAAAATACCTAGGCACGCGATCAAATCATTGAACCTTGAACTCGGCGATCGAGTTCGATACCTAATAGGTTAGACCATGAACAGCTACGAAGTTAATTTCGACGGGCTGATCGGTCCGACTCATAACTATGGTGGCTTGTCACATGGCAATGTCGCATCTAAAGGTAATGCACTAAAAATATCGCAGCCGCGAGAAGCCGCGCTTCAAGGTTTGAAAAAAATGCAGATCAATCGCGGTTTAGGCTTACAGCAAGGCATTCTATTGCCGCAGCAAAGACCGCATTTACCAACGCTTCGAAAGTTGGGCTTTAGTGGTAGTGATAAACGTATCATTGAGCAAGTGTCGAACAGCGCGCCCGAACTACTAGCCAGTTGCTATTCGGCGTCGGCAATGTGGACCGCAAATGCGTGCACCGTATCGCCGAGCGCCGACTCCGCTGATGCGAAGGTACATTTTACTCCAGCCAATCTTTCTAGCATGTTTCACCGCTCGATTGAGCATCAAACAACGGGCGCATTACTGCGAGCCATATTTAACAACGACGCGCATTTCGCACATCATAGTGCTTTGCCCATGGGCGCGCATTTTGGTGATGAGGGCGCGGCAAACCACAGCCGTTTTGCTAACGCTTACAATCAAAAAGGTTTGCAGCTATTCGTTTTCGGGCGTTATGCGTTTCGAGAAAATAAGCGTGCGCCAAGCAAGTTCCCAAGCCGTCAAACCTACGAAGCGTCATTGGCAATAAGCCGTTTGCATCAGCTCGATGAAAGCCAGGTCGTATTCGCTCAGCAAAACCCTAAAATCATTGATGCCGGCGCGTTCCATAACGATGTAGTGAGTGTGTCAAACCTTAATGCCTTTTTTATGCATGAAGAAGCTTTTGTTAATAATGCGTCGATGAAAGCAGAGCTGCAACATAAATATGAGGCGCTATACCCTGAGTTGGGTGACGAACCTTTGCAGTTTGTTGAAGTACCAACAGACATGGTGTCGCTGGAGTCAGCCGTCAAATCTTACTTATTCAATTCGCAACTGCTGAAACTCCCTAAGCAACGGGGCATGACTCTGGTTCTGCCGCAAGAGAGCCGTGAAAACGAAGAGGTGTCTACTTACCTTGAGTGGTTAAAAACGCAATCGACACCGATTCAAGATATCAAGTTCGTCGATGTGCGCCAGAGTATGCAGAATGGTGGTGGGCCAGCATGCTTACGTTTGCGAGTGGCATTGACTCGGGAAGAACTCGACGCGACTAATTCAAAATTCATTCTCGATGATGGCATGCTTGCACAGCTGAGCTCGTGGGTTGAGAGACATTATCGAGAGAAAATAACGCCCGCTGACTTAGCAGACCCATCATTAGCACTGGAGAGCTTTGTTGCATTGGATGAGTTGACTCAATTATTTGGTCTCGGTTCATTCTACGAGTTCCAACAATGAGCTTTCTCAAAACAACATTAGAAAACCCGTTGAGTGCACCGGCCCATTCTTTGCGTACACATAACGGCGTTGATCTAGAGTTCCTTGATACTGGCATTCTTCGTGTGTCACCTGCGGGTGCTTTAGCAAGCCAGAAAAATAATTATCGCGTTGTCATTTCTTGTGGTGTCCATGGTAACGAAACAGCCCCGATTGAAATGGTTGAACAGTTGTTCACGGAAATCAAAAGCGGTGAATTAGCGGTCAATAATGAACTCTTGTTTATCATTGGCAACCCACCGGCGATGATTCAAGAATCTCGCTTTGTTGATGAAAATTTGAATCGACTTTTTAGCGGCCAACATACGGCGTCTGAATCAAAAGAAGCTAATCGCGCACGATTGATAGAAGAGCATGTGACTCGCTTCTACCAAGAAGGTGATGAGGGGCGGTTGCACTACGACTTGCACACGGCGATTAGAGGCTCGGAACTTGAGAAGTTTGCGGTTTACCCATTCTTACATGAGCGGCAATGGTCAACGGCGCAAGTGGCTTTTCTTGAGCGTTGTGGCCTAGAGGCGATACTGCTTTCAAGTAAGCCTGCGGGAACATTTTCATACTTCACCAGTAATCATTTCGGCGCTCATTCCTTCACCATTGAATTAGGTAAGGTTCGAAAATTTGGCGATAACGACATGTCTAATTTTGGACAAGCAATGCAAGGGCTTCGTGATTTGATCTCAGGTAAAGAAAACTTTGACGGCAAGCCTAATGCGATCCAAGTTTTTTCCGTTGTCGAAGAAGTCATAAAGCGAAGCGATGACTTCAAGTTGCACGTCGCCGACGACGCTAAAAATTTCACCGTATTTCCTAAAGGGCATTTATTGGCATCTGATAAAGATTACGAATATCGAACGCAGCGAGACGGAGAACGTTTTGTGTTTCCGATCGCCAATGTGCCAATAGGCCAACGCGCGATGTTGGTTATTGCGCCAACTACGCTATAACAGCTGACTTTCATAAGGCTATTGTTATATAACATTTTCAAACGACTACTTGTTAAACGACTATGACTGCAAAAACAAAAGTATCAATTATTGGTGGCTCGGGTTTTCTATCGGCTGAGCTGCTTAGAAATTTATTGGTGCGCGATGATGTCGAATTACTTCGCGTGTCGAGCAAAGACCATATCGGGCAAAATATCGGGCAAGTGCATCGCACTTTCTACGGAATGAGTGACTTGGTTTTGGAAGATATTCCTCCGACAGAATGCGTCAAGGGAGCTGATATTGTGTTCTTGGCGATGCCGCACATCATCACCGCTAAAGTTGCTATGGAGTTATTTGATACCGATGTTCGTATCATTGACCTATCTGGAGACTTTCGTTTGAAAAGCTTAGACGACTACACGCGGGTTTACGCGCCAGAGCATCCGTGCCCCAATCGTCTTGGTAGTTTTGTCTATGGTATGCCGGAACTTTACGCCGACGACATTCGCTCGGCACAATACGTGGCTAACCCGGGTTGTTTTGCAACCTGTATTGCGGCATCGCTACTGCCTTTGGCAAAGGCGGGCCAGCTAAGTGGCAAGAATGTTCGCCTGGTCGCGTTAACCGGCTCTAGCGGCTCTGGCGTGCACCCACAGGCGGGTAATCATCACACCGTTCGCAGCAATAATATGAAAGCGTATAAGGTCTTTAATCACCAGCATGAGCCTGAGATTATTCAAACCTTGAATGCCGCAGGTGGCCATCAAGTATCACTCGACTTCGTACCGGTTTCGGCGCCATTAAGTCGAGGCATGATGTCAATTGCGCAAGTTGATGCGCCTAGTGATGTAAATGAAGACGAGCTGCGCGAACAATATGAAAGGTATTTTTCTGACTTTCCATTGATTACTGTTTTGCCCAAAGGAATGACGCCTGAAGTGGTGTCGGTTAAGAATACTTTGCGCATCGAAATAGGTCTGGATATTAAAACTGACCCAGTGTCTGGGCGCCGCACATTGTGCGCCATTGCGGCACTCGACAATCTCATTAAGGGCGGTGCTGGCCAGGCGATTCAAAATTTCAACCTGATGACTGGGCATGATAATGCCTACCGCTTACAACAACCTGGCATGTGGCCATAGTGGTTTAATACTATGAATACAAAACCAATAGCGGTGATTAAAGTTGGCGGCGATATGCTTCTCAATGACGTTGACCGACAAGGCTTTGCTTCGAATTTGAAAGACCTCGTCGACGCTGGTTGGTGTTGTGTGGTGCTCCACGGTGGTGGGCCTCAGTTGAATGAATTGCAAGAACTTCACGGCTTAGTACCGACTAAGATCGACGGTCGAAGAATCACGGGTGATGATGACCTACGGGTGGTTAAGCAGGCATTATGCGGTGAAGTAAACGTTGATTTAGTTGCCTCGTTAATTGGCGCTGGCGTAAATGCGTTCGGGTGTCACGGTGCGTCTGGCTTACTGATTGAAGCCAGCAAAAGACCGCCAATGGAATTCATTGGCCGCGGTTTGGTAGACATGGGGCAGGTGGGCGATGTGACGGCTATTAACGTTGATCTACTCAACGGTCTGTTGTCTATGGACCTTGTTCCGGTAGTGGCATCACTGGGCGTAAATCAAGGCGGGCAAGTGTTTAACATTAATGCGGACACCACGGTAGCCGCGATCGCTAGCGCCTTAGGCGCAGATTTGTTGATTTTATCAACCATGGTTGGTGGTATCTTTAAAGATATTCGCGATCAAAAAAGTCGAATTTCAGAAGTGACATCACAGCTTGCCGCCGAGCTTATTTCAAGCGGCGTAATTACGGATGGAATGATCCCAAAAGTCCAAGAAGCATTAGCATTATTAGACCTTGGTGTCGGATCAATCGTGATCGCTAACGCAGCCCAAAAAGGCGGGTTTCTGGCGATTGCCAAGGGCGAAGATTCGATCGGAACACGCTTAGTTTGATACTCGGGATTCGTCCAAATCAATTCTAAATGCCTATTTGTTTGTGTTTGGTGTCCGTTAATGTCTTTATTCTAGTGAATAATGTCTATTTCGCTAGATTAATAGAACTCGGTTTCTAATTAACGCCGAGAACGCTATTTTCTCCCTAGTTTTTCACGCCGTCGGTAGTACACTCATGCGCTGATAATTAATCAAACTAACGTTGGAGAAACACGATGGATAACAATTTTTCATCGACTGACCTCGAATTTCAACAAGAAGTTCGAGCGTTTTTTAAAAGCGCCTACACACCTGACCTGCAAGCAAAAGTAGAGTCTGGCGAAGACCATAAAGGCGTTGCTATCGAATGGCAAAACAAGTTGAACGCGCAAGGTTGGTTCGCAGTGGATTGGCCGGTAGAAGTGGGTGGAACAGGCTGGACTCCAGTTCAGAAATTCATCTTTGAGACGGAACGCTGCGAAGCCGGTGCCCCTGATGTGGTTCCATTTGGTGTGAAAATGGTTGCTCCTGTTATCTTCACTTTTGGTAACGACGAGCAAAAGAAACGCTTTTTACCGCGAATCCTTAGCAGTGAAGATTGGTGGTGCCAGGGTTATTCTGAACCTGGTGCCGGCTCAGACCTCGCGGCTTTGCAAACTAAGGCGACCAAAGATGGTGACGATTACATTGTAAACGGCGCTAAAATTTGGACAACTTATGCGCAAAGTGCCGACTGGATATTTTGCTTAGTTCGTACTGGCACCTTCGAAAAGCGCCAACAAGGAATCAGTTTCTTGTTGATTGATATGACTTCAGAAGGTATCCAAGTTAACCCAATTCATTCTATTGATAATCATCACTCTCTTAATGAGGTTGTCTTCGACAATGTACGAGTTCCGCAAGAGAATTTGATTGGTGTAGAAAATCAAGGTTGGACATACGCTAAAGCGCTGCTTGCTCATGAGCGTACGTCAATCGCTGGCGTCGCCGATAGTCGCCGTTGGTTACGCGATATTATTGAGCTTTCGAAGGAACAAACTAATTACAAGGGTAAGCTAATTGACGACCCGCAATTTCAAACGAGACTATCCGATATTGAAATTGAATTAATGGCGCTTGAGTATATGGAGCTTCGTGTTTTAGCTAAACTTTCATCGGGTGCAACACCTGGTCCAGAGTCGTCGTTGTTAAAGATTAAAGGCACTGAAATTCAACAAGCGTTGCAAGAACTTCGTATGCAAACGATTGGTGCCTATTCAGGTTCATTGCATTTAGATGATTTCGAAAACGACCTACATCGCCGTGGCTCAAACTCACGCCGCGCTTACATGTATGGGCGTGCGGCTACCATTTATGGCGGTTCGAACGAAGTGCAACGTAACGTTATTGCTAAAGCCGTTTTAGGTTTGTAGTCGGGGAGTAGAAAATGAATTTTGATTATAGTGAAGAGCAAAACTTGCTCAAAGAAAGTATCGTCCGTTGGGCTCAAGACAATTACAGCTTTGATCAGCGACGATTAGGCGCGGATTCTGATAACGGTTTTAGCCAAGAGCACTACAATACCTTCGCCGAATTAGGCTGGTTGTCAGTGCCGTTTTCTGAAGACAATGGCGGCTATGGTGGCAGTGTTGTAGATGTTGCGGCTGTGATGGAAGAGTTTGGTAAAGCCTTAGTGGTAGAGCCTGTTTTTCCTAACCTGATTTTATTTGGTGGCTTGCTAGAGCGTAGCACTAACGAAGCGATAAAAGCCGAGCTGATTCCGCAAGTGATCGATGGCAGTTTAATGGGGGCTGTTGCATTGTACGAGCCGCAAGCGCGCTTTGATGCCAGTAACATTGCTACTACCGCCACTGAAGCGGGTGGTGGTTACTCTTTGAACGGTCATAAGTCAGTGGTGCTCGGTGGCGCGCACGCTAAGAAACTAATCGTGGTTGCTCGCACTGATGGCGATCAAACCGATGAGAATGGTTTAAGTCTTTTCTTAATAGATGCGAACGCCGATGGCGTTAAGGTGAATACATACCCATTGATGGACGGCCAACAGGTTGCTGATATTCACTTTAATAATGCGTCTGCACAATTGATTAGTGAGCTCGGTAATGCTGGATCAGCCGTTCATCAAGTTCTAGATCTGGCTCATGTCGCTTTGTGTGCCGAAGCCGTTGGGCTGATGGAAGTGCTAAATCGTACCACGGTTGAGTACACCAAAACGCGCAAGCAATTTGGTGTGACGATCAGCTCGTTCCAAGCGTTACAACATCGAATGGTTGATACCTTTATGTCGTACGAGCAAGTTAAGTCTTTATTAGTAGGCACCTTGGTTGAACTTACTGATGAGCGAACATCACCTGAACGTGCAAGCAAGATGATTAATGCCTTACGTACTCTGGTTGCTAAAAACGGCAAGCATATTGGCGATGAAGCGATTCAGCTGCACGGCGGTATGGGCTTGACTGATGAAATGAATGTGGGTCATTACCATAAACGCATTATGATGATTAATTTGATGTTTGGTAATGGTGACTTCTTCCAGCATCAATTCAATCAAGTCGCTTACGGCAATTAACGTTAATGAAAACGATTGACGACATAAAAACCGTTATGATCGCGGGCGCAGGCACACTTGGCCTGCGCATCGCACTTAGGTGCGCGCTTGATGGTTACGTCGTTAAGATGTTTGATATTAACGAGCAACAACTTGACGCTGCTCAGCGAATGCAAACCAAGCTTACTCGCAGCTTTTTGAAGTCGGGAAAAATAACTCAAGAGCAAGCTGATTTAGTAAAGTCTAATCTGGCGGTTACCAACGATATTGATGAGGCGATCACAGGCATTGATCTAATTAGCGAATCGGTAATTGAGAACATAGACATTAAGAAAAACTTCTATGCAGACCTGACCCCGCGATTAGAAAAGGGCGTCATCGTAACGACCAACACCTCTTATCTTTTGCCTTCGGCATTACTTGAGTCTATACAAGAACCTGAGTTATTTTGCGCCTTACATTTCCATGATGTGTTTAATCAAATCGTGGTAGATGTAATGCCTCACCCTAACACTGATCAAGCCGTGATTGGCTTGTTGATGGAATTTGGCAAGCGTATAAATCACATTCCTGTCTTGATGCAAAAAGAAAGTCCGGGTTATATGTTTAACTCGATGCTGATGGCGATACTCGGGCAAGCGTCGGAGTTGTTTTCCAACGGTGTCGGAAGCTTTCAAGACATAGACCGGTCATTCATGGGTAACTTCGGTACGATGGCTGGCCCTTTTGGCATGATGGATCAAGTGGGTTTAGATACGGTGTGGCACATTGTTAGCGCGAGAGATGACGAGCGTAGCAAAGTGTTTGCCGGCGTCATTAAATCCTACATTGATCAAGGCAAGTTGGGTTATAAATCTGGAGAAGGTTTCTATACTTACCCCGGCCCAGAGTTTGCGCAAGCTGAATTTTTAAAAGTATAAACTCAAAAGCGAGTAGTCGCTTACTGCAGTGCTTTTGATTTTTTAAAGAACCACTGCATTTTGAATAATTAAGGAGAAAAAATATGAAAGACGCCGTTATAGTATCCACTGCAAGAACCCCGATTGGCAAAGCCTATCGCGGTGGTTTTAATGATTTACACAGCGCTACTCTAGGTGCCGCTGCGGTGAGTGCCGCGGTTGAACGCGCAGGCATTGACGCCTCAGAAGTAGATGATGTGATTATGGGCGCGGCCCTACAACAAGGCGCTCAGGGTGGTAACATTGCTCGGCAGATCGCTTTGCGCGCAGGTCTTCCGACCACTGTTGCTGGCATGTCGATTGACCGCCAATGTTCGTCTGGTTTGATGGCGGTCGCGACGGCCGCAAAGCAAATTATTGTTGACGGCATGACAACAGTTGTTGGTGGCGGAGTAGACAGTATTAGCTTGGTTCAGAACGATAAAATGAATCTGCACCGCGCGGTTGATAAAGAGTTGGTCGCCCAACACCCACATATCTACATGCCCATGTTGCAAACAGCTGAAATTGTGGCTGAGCGATACGGGGTTACCCGAGATCAAATGGATGAGTACGGTTTGCAATCGCAAACTCGAACCATTGCCGGCTACCAAGCGGGTAAGTTTACTGATGAGTTGGTGTCGGTAGATTGCACCAAAATTGTCTACGACAAAGAAACTAAAGAAGCCTCTAAACAAGATGTGACTGTTAGCCAAGACGAAGGTTTGCGCGCTACAACACTAGAAGGTCTAGGAAGTTTAAGAACCGTGATTGAAGGCGGAACTATTACCGCGGGTAATGCGTCTCAATTGTCCGATGGTGCGTCAGCTCAAATTGTCATGGATGCTAAAGTTGCAGAGCAACGTAACATCGAGCCGTTAGGTATTTATCGCGGCATGGCTGTGGCGGGTTGTGAGCCTGATGAAATGGGCATTGGCCCAGTCTTCGCCGTACCTAAGTTACTTAAAGCCAATGGTTTGACTGTTGATGATATTGGTTTATGGGAATTGAATGAAGCATTCGCAGTGCAAGTGATTTATTGCCGTGACAAACTGGGTATTGATAATGCTAACCTTAACGTGAATGGCGGTGCTATTTCAGTTGGGCATCCCTATGGGATGAGTGGCTCACGTATGATTGGTCATGCATTGATCGAAGGTAAGCGCCGTGGTGTCAAGTATGTGGTAATTACAATGTGTGTGGGCGGTGGCATGGGTGCCGCAGGTCTGTTTGAAGTTGCCTAAGTTTTTAAAGTTGCCTAGGTTTTTTAAGTTGCATAAGCTTAGGACTGCTCACTCGCACTCTCTATAACTAAACGCTAGTAGAACAATATGATTAAATTATACGGCTCACAGTTTTCGCTCTTCACTGGAAAAGCGCGATCTTATCTCAAGAAAAAGGGCATTGAGTACCAAGAAATAACGTCGACATTAAGCGTCTATAAGAACTTTATTATTCCTCGAACAGGCGTACGTTATGTTCCGGTGATTCAGACTGAAGATGATGTTGTTATTCAAGATACAACTGTGATCATTGATACCTTGGAAGAAGGCTATCCAGAGCGTTCGGTTTACCCTGATTCGCCCAAGCAAAAGCTGGCGTCATTATTACTCGAAGTCTACGGCGATGAGTGGTTGGTGATTCCAGCTATGCATTACCGTTGGAACTTCCCAGAGAAAAATGAGAAGTTTATTTATTCAGCGTTTGGCAGTATGGTATTTCCAAAAGCGCCTCAATTTATACAGCGCTTTGTGGGCAAAAAAGTAGGCGCAAAATTCAAAGGTTTTGTTCCACGTTTAGGCATTAGCGATAAAAATATCCCTGCTTTAGAAGCGTCGTACGAACAGCTACTCAGTGACCTTAATACGCATTTCAAAGATCACGATTTCATTTTGGGCGGCCGCCCATCAATTGGCGATTTTGGTTTGATTGGGCCTCTCTATGCTCACCTTTATAGGGACCCGTACCCTGGTGAGTTGATGAAAAAAATTGCACCGCAAGTCTGTAAATGGGTAGAACGCATGATCAGTGATGAGGTTCCCCAAGGAGAGTTTTTAGCGGACGATCAAATACCTGAAACGCTAATGCCCATTTTACAGCGTATGGCAAGTGAGCAGTTGCCAGTGCTTCTCGATACTGATCAGCGCCTGACACAGTGGCGCGAAGAAAATACAGACACCACGGAAGTTGAACGCTTCATTGGTATGCACAAGTTCACTGTTGAAAATGTTGAGAGCGAGCGAGCGGTGCTACCGTTCTCACTTTGGATGTTTAAGCGCCCAGTTGATTTTTATCAATCGCTTGATGACAAAAGTGATGTTGACGATATGTTGTCAAAGGCAAACTTTGGTAGCGCTTTGCAACAGGGCTTGGCTAATGATCTGGCGAGAGTGAATAATGTTGTGGTGTTTGCTGATTAGGTCATCTACCTGTGAAGTCTAATCGTTCTAACTAATCATTAATCTACTCAATTACTGGTTTGTAAAAAAGATCAAACCAGTAATTTGTTATGACGGTATATAAAGGCTTAACTGAGACGAATTAATAGTGAGTTTTCAATGCGTGGCCACAATTTAACTACTCGGTTCCACACAGTGCTTTGTAGTTGGAATATCGCTCAGGCGGCTCAGGTAGCTCAGACGTTATTCTTTAAAATACTTTCTAGTCAGATCGTCTGCCGGGTAAAAAGTCTCTATGCGAAGCTCATCGGCGGTAATATCTTGGGCCGTACCAAACGTCGAAATTACTGAGCAAAGCTTTAGTACGGGCCCGCCAAGGTTAATCTCTAATGATAGTACTGGCAATAAGTCGGTACGGCTTTGATCGTCATCCAGCTCGCCGCTGTGCTCTAGTAATTGTTGATATCGATCAAGCATTACTTGGTCGCGAGAATCAAATGCTTCTTTCTTTAGTCTTTTCAAAAATGGCCCTGCGACATCGTGCCAATTTGAAATAAAGCGTCTTAAGCCGTTCGGGTGAACCGTGAGTAGAGCCATATTCATTTCGCCACTACCTCCAACGTCTTTCCAAACCTGTTCAGGGTCGCCAAACACTTCAAATAAAGTTCCGGCGGCTTCATTTTTCATTTTGATATTCCATTGCCGGTCGAGCACAAATGCAGGATACGGATTATGGTGTGCCAGCATATCAGCGAGGATATCGGCAACCGGTTCCATGGATGGTTCCGAAAGGTCTCTGTTGGTATAAAGATTGGCAAATCCCGCTGAATTTAGAATTGTATTTCGGTCACGCAGGGGCACATCCATTGCTTCAGATAGTTTAACAACCATGGAGCGACTAGGGTTGCTGCGGCCTGTTTCTAGCCAGCTTACATGACGTTGAGAAACTTCGGCCGCAAGCGCTAGATCGAGTTGAGACATCTTACGACGTTTGCGCCATTGACGAAGGCTGTCTGTAAATTGAGTGTCTTGCATATTAATCGTTGTTCCTTAGTTAGTCGTTCTAGTAAACCGCGTATTGCAACTCAATTCAATTACCTCTGATGTAATTGATTCGAGTAGTGCATTGGATCAACAATGAACACCCTGAAAAACACATCTAATTTTATCGATCTATAATCGACCTATAGAGGTCCCCCAATGAGCAAAAGAACCCTAGCCATTATTCTTCTAATTCCATTCTCTGTTCTCAGCGGCTATGCCGTGCTCAAAGTTGGCTATATTGGAATATTTGATTATCATCGACATAGTCCAGCAGGCTGGCAGGTCTTTGTCGACTTGGTGATCGCCTGCATATTGTGCTTAAGTTGGTTAATACCCGAAGCAAGGCGCAAGGGACGTAACCCAGTGCCATTTGTGGTTATAACGTTATTTTTAGGTTCTTTGGGGCCACTACTTTATCTCGCAACTGACAAAACCAAGTGATTTCTGTGTGGTTTTTCTCTCTACTCTGAGTTTTCACACTGGCGGTCTATACTGAGCACATTAAGCTGGACCATTGTTCGAGTTCAGATTTAGACTACTTGGAAGAAACAATGAATCAAACTGAGAAAGATATTCGAATTCAACTCGCCGCATGCTATCGAATTTTCGATTACATGGGTTGGAGCGAAATGATTTACAACCACATCACGGTCAAAGTGCCGGACTCTGATAATCATTTTTTGATTAATCCTTATGGGCTGCATTACAAAGAAGTGACGGCTTCTAATTTAGTCAAGGTGGACATTAACGGCCAGATCGTCGAAGACACTCAGTATCCAGTAAACCCGGCTGGCATGCTGATTCACAGCGCAATTCATGGTGCTCGTGATGACGCGCATTGCATAGGCCATATTCACTCAACTGCGGGTATGACCGTTGCTTGTCAACAAGAAGGTCTGCGCATTGATAATTTTTATTCTGTGTTGCTACACAATAAAATTGCTTACCATGATTTCCAAGGAATTACCGTCGTCGACGGTGAAAAAGAAGACCTGCTTGCCAGTTTGGGCGACAAAAATTTACTTATCTTGCGCAGCCATGGCTTATTAGCCTGCGGTCAAACGATTGCTGAAATGTTTTTTAATATGACCGCTATTCAGCGCTCATGTGAAATTCAAGTTTCGGTTGATCAAACCGGGCGCCCGATAGTACCTGTATCAATTGACATCGCAGAGAAAACTGAACAATTGCTAGAACTGCAAATGGCGAGTATGGGCGGTAAGGCTATTGGTGAATTAGAGTTTGCCGCGATGCAGCGTTTGGTCGATCGTGAAGACGACTCGTATCGAGATCTTTAGGTGGCATTTTACAGTGTGAAACGGAATCGTTAATTCAACGATTTCGGAAGTAACTTCTCAACAGGTATCTTGCTAATAGCCCTGAAAACCCACGCCTGAGAATGTGCCGCCACAGGTTGGAATCAAACCACGAACCTGAACGATGTCTAAAGTTGGGCCGGCAGCCCCGTCTATTCGCTTCCGAAAACCGCTATTTATTAGTATGGTTTGTTTTACAATCAATGCATGAGTTCACTTCAAGATCAAAATTTAACCCGCCGCTATTCCCAAGCCCGCAAAGCCCGAGATGCACGTTTTGATGGTGTTTTCTTTGTTGCGGTTAAATCAACGGGAATTTATTGTCGGCCGATTTGCCCCGCAAATACGCCCTTAGAAAAGAATGTCGAGTATCATGAATCGGCTGTTTCAGCGGCCCATTCGGGCTACAGGCCTTGTTTGAGGTGTCGGCCTGATAGTGCGCCAAAATCGAGTGCTTGGTTGGGTTCTCAAACCACTTTTCAACGAGCGTTGAACTTAATTCAACAAGGCGCATTGCATGAGCAGTCGGTAGAACAGTTGTCGAATCGCTTGGGTATTTCTGACCGATATTTGAGGGAGTTATTTCAAGATAACTTAGGAACGTCACCTAAAAAATACGCAATTTACCAACAGTGTTTGTTTGCTAAACAGTTACTGCACGAATCAGGTTTAAGCGTTACCGATATCGCGTTCGCATCTGGTTTTAATAGCGTGCGCCGCTTTAACGAAGCAATGAAAGAACAACTGAAGCTGACCCCCAGAGATATTCGTAAAGCTGAAGTCTTAGACTATAGTGGCATAAAGCTGCGGCTAAATTATCGGCCTCCTTATGCATGGAAGAAAATGTTTGGCTTTCTTCAGAAACGCGTAATTCCTGGCTTGGAATGGGCCGGTGATGACCATTATAGCCGAACCATCGAATATGGCACTACCCGTGGCTACTTTACCGTGTCGGCCAAGCCTGATAAGCATTGCTTCGATTTGAGTTTGCATGTAAACGAATCTCATAATTTGAACGCAATTGTTCAGCGCATTCGCATTTTATTCGATGTTGATGCGCCGATTGCGTTGATAGATGATCAATTGGCTTCGCAAATCGGTGACTTCGTTGATTACCTGCCTGGCCTTCGAGTGCCCGGTATATGGGGCACGTTCGAAGCGGGTGTGCGAGCTGTTTTGGGCCAGCAAGTGTCCGTCGCCGCCGCGAGAAATCTGGTCATTACTTTTGTTGAGGAACTGGGCCAAGAAATAGATTTAATCGACTTAGCCGAGGCCGTCGATGGTCAAGATTTTCGGCTATTTCCGACGCCCGCTGCCGTGGTTAATCACTCGCTCGATTTTTTCCGCATGCCGCAAGCGCGTAAAGATACTATTCGTTGCTTGGCTGAGCATTTTTTAACCGCTGAAGCCCCCGATGATGTAGACGCGTGGCTGGATTTAAAAGGAATAGGTCCTTGGACCGTGAACTATGTAAAGCTGCGAGCAACAAAAGACCCCGATGTTTGGCTTGCTGGTGATGCCGGTTTAAAAAATGCGATTAAATCGTTGGGGCGTGAACCTGACCTAGAACGTACTCGGCCGTGGCGAAGCTACCTGACCTTGCAAATATGGAACCAACTCTAATGAACTTTTACTATGATAGTTTTGATACGCCCCTTGGCTTAATGGAAGTGACCGCGACTGAGAGCGCGGTGAAATCGATTTATTTTGTTGACTCGACAAAGCCCAAACGACCTAATTCGATAACGCAAATGACCCAAGTTCAGTTAAATGAATATTTTGACAGCCACCGCGCCGTGTTTACGCTGCCACTCGATGCCGATGGAACAGACTTTCAGAAAACCGTTTGGCAAGCGCTAACAACCATCCCCAGTGGGCAAACTTGTACTTATGGGGATATTGCCAAACAAATCGGGAACCCCAAGGGAATGCGCGCCGTTGGACTGGCTAACGGTAAAAACCCGATGACCATCGTTGTGCCATGTCATCGCGTTATTGGCGCCAACGGAAAATTAACTGGCTACGCTTTTGGCGTCGATCGTAAAGCATGGCTACTTAACCATGAAGGCGATACTCTTTTTTAGAGTTATAATGCTTTATACTTAGTGTGATAAATATTTGAATTTACGACATCGACAAGGGAAAAGTAAATGAATGACGTTAGTGACAATCAAAGTAATCCGTACAGCACGCCTAAATCCAATTTAGATAATGGTCTTTC